>CAZRYI010000035.1:0-12287 GCA_964604255.1 uncultured Nitrospirota bacterium | reverse complement strand
GCCCCCGACCACAAAACGGCCTGTTGGATTGATGTGGTAAATAATGGTTTCCTGATCAATGTAAGCAGGCGGAATGACAGGTTTAATTACTTTTTCGATAATATCTTCGCGTAGATCTTTTAATGAGATCGTCGCGCTATGTTGTGTTGAAACCACGACGGTTGATACACGAACCGGTTTTCGATCCCGGTATTCAACTGTCACCTGCGCTTTTCCGTCTGGACGCAGGTAAGGCAGCACATTGTCCCGACGTACTTTGGCTAATTGACGCGTAATTTTGTGTGCCAACATAATGGGCAGAGGCATCAACTCTTCGGTTTCGTTTGTTGCGTAACCAAACATTAAACCCTGGTCGCCAGCCCCGCCTGGATCAACACCCATAGCAATATCTGGCGATTGGCTATGGATTGAGGTCATGACCCCGCAGGTTTCATAATCGTAACCGTATTTTGCACGGGTGTAACCGATACCCTTAATCGTTTCTCTCACGATATCAGGAATTTCGACGTACGTTGATGTCGTGATTTCTCCCGCAACAAAAGCAATGCCCGTTGTCACCAAGGCCTCGCAGGCGACTCGGCAGTCCGGATCCTTGGCGATAATTGCGTCGAGTACCGCATCCGATATCTGATCGGCAATTTTATCGGGATGCCCTTCAGTGACGGATTCGGATGTAAATTGATAATTGATGCGACCCATGCTGGTTTCCTCCGCTATTATTTGTAAGGGGAATTTCGTGTCAGAATGTTTGTTTTCACGCAAGCTGGGAAATTATACCGATCTTGTTCCCTGCATTCAATCCGAGTAGGTGTTTACCGGGCAACAAAAAGGGGTGGATACCATCTTCGCTGGCATCCACCCCTTCATTTGTTTGTTCTTCTCTGGTTACGAGGTTTAGGCCTCGTCACCATCGGTGTAGTGATCCTTGCGGTACTGGATCGAGGCTTTACGCGCCCACTGTAAACAACCGACCATCACTAAAAAGACAATCGGGGGAACAAAGTAGACGGTGTTAGGGATCGGCGGTTCCATCATCAGGTAGTAGAAGGTGGAAAGTGCCATACGGCCATCCACTTCACCTGCATCACCATCCCAGGCAAAAAAGACGATCGGAATATTGGTACCAGATACAAGCTGAGCCGATTTTTCCTTGTCGTCCGTTAACAGCGCTCTTTCAAGGATGACCTGCCAGCGACCGTGGGTCCACTTTGCATAAGTGACCTTGACGTTGCTGTCTTCACGAAGCTCAACAGCATCAATACCGTGGCCTTCATATTCCTTGATTGTACCGTCGGATTCCCACTTCCAAATATCAACGCCATTTTTTGGGTCACCGTGAAGGAAATACGGTTTTGCCGGTGCAGAAAGTTCTTCCCATTTCTGGGCGAACTGAATTGCAATCGCGTCGTTATAGGTACCGACGGGCTCTGGGTTAACGTTCTTGCCTTTCAAAGGACCACGCGCTCTATCAAGTTCATGCGTGTACTGCGTGGTGTTAATTGCAGGAAAGGCGAGGGAGGAAAGACGGTTGACATCATACCGTGCTTCACCATTCGGGTCCAGATGACTCTCGGTTCTATCGTCCCACTCAAAAAGGATCTGAACACTCTCAGCATTAAAAAGTGATCGAACGCGAATGTCATCTACCGTGCGAATGAAATGCCTCGGCGGCTGAATGATCTGGCTGGCCATACCGACGTACTGCGGCTCTAAGATATCCCATTTAGGATCTTCCGGTGTTGTAGGCAACACACCATCTTCAATGAACTTGGACTTAATGACAAAACCGATTGAAGGCTTACCGTTTCCCGGATCCATCGGTCGAACCACGTCGGTCAGCGAGATCACAAAGTTCGCGACATGCCATCTTTCTTCAATGGACAGTTCGTCATGGAAGGAAGGCATCGGCGTTCCATTTAAACCAGTAGACACTTCGCGGAAAATGTTGCGGGGATTATAAGGATCCCGTCGACTGCCGCGAATGTTCCACGGTTTTTGAAGGTTAGCCGGGAAGACTGGGAAACCCCAGTCACCCTTCTGAGACAAGTTACCGTTGCCTCGGCCTTCTTCACCGTGACATTCGACACATTTGGCCTTGTTCATGAAAATGTCTTTTCCCAATTCGATGCTTTCGGGAGAAGTCGGAATCTGCGTGCCATAGTCAATGACCGTGATTTCTTCATCGGGATCATCAAACTCGCGGTCTTTTACAAGTTCTTTTTTAATGTAGGCAACGACTTGAGCGATTTCCTTTTCTTTAAGAATTTTCGCCCAATTTGGCATGACTGAACCCGGAAGGCCGTGTCTCACAGAGTTTCTGAGATCTTCGTCCGTTGGAAGTTCACCACTGCCAGTGTGCCGAATTTTAAAGGTACCTGCATTAAAGTTTCTGGGTTTGGTCACCAAACGAATTGCCGAGGGACCATCTCCAGCGCCATCCGGTCCGTGACACCAGACACACTTCCTAAAATAAATACCTTTTCCTGCCTGAATATCGGCACCGCTGTCAACCGCGGGCTTGTAGGTTCCAGGCGATGGGATCTCAGGTGCCGGCCCAATTTTAAACTTCTGGGCCTCCGCGACACCACTAAAACCCAACACCAAGCCGGTTAGGGCGACAGCAAGTCCCCCACCTAAGAACAGCTTTCGGGCTTGATCTTTCATAATATTTCCCTTCATATTGTGCATTCCCCTTCTCAAGGTAACAATTTCCATCCGGATCTTTATCGATCCGACAAGTGAATTAACCCCAGGTCCTAGGGAAGAATCCTGTATGCCAGTATTCGAAAATGATCACTTTCCAGATCTCAGGCGTGGTCAAATGCTTTTCCCAAGGCGGCATTGCAGATGCCCAGGGAAAGGCTTCACGAGAAAGATCGGGTCCACCCTTCGCCACTCGCCAGAACACGAATGACTCTTGCAGCTGAGCGATCGTGCCTGAATCGGCAAAGTTGGCAGGGATGGGGTTGAATGCGAATGAGAACGGACCCAGACCATCCAGATTATCTCCATGACAGAAGAAACAACCGGCAGTTCCGAAAAAGACTTCCCCGCCTTCCCGAACTTGCTGCAAAAATTTCGGCGCATCATCTGTAAAGGCATTGCCTTTAAAATACTTTGCCTCATCCCCGACTTTTAGGTAATTACCATCATCACCGATACGGAAAGGATTTTCTGCAGTTTGAAGGTTGAAGCTTTTCTTATGCACATTCACACTGGCTGGAGGCGCAGGATGCACCGTTCTTAACTCAATCGGCTCACCAAACTTCGGGAGCAACATGTCATAGGACTGAAAAGCGATCAGACCCGGCAGAATCAAAAACGTTGCATAGCGGCTCATTTTGGCCCCGCCTTCGTTGGCTCGCAACATATTTGCGATCGGATCTGAAAATTCCTGCCAAGATTCTGTTGTTAGCGAACAATACAACAGGATACAGACGGTACAAACGCCCATGTACATTGCAAGCAATGAGAAGGGAATCGGCGGCTGTAGAATCACTCTAAAAGCAATGTAGGAAAAGATCCACAAAATGGGCGCCTGAATAATCTTGGGAAGCGGCATACCCATCTTCGTAAAGATCCAGGACCCAACAATAGCCCCGAGTACCAAGCCGACTTCCGCAACAAAGGCAAAGGTCCCGGCGTTAATAAAACCGGTTGCCCCTCCTCCTCCCGCCCATGCAAGGACGGGTAGTGCGAGTATGATCGCCATGACCTGGGCGAACAGTGTTTTGTTTCTAATCTTGATCATGATTGGTCTGCCTCCCTTTCTTAATTAAATGATTTCGCGTGTGAATTCTCAAGTCCGGCAATAGAGAGATGAGCATCTTCTTCATCACCAAATTCCCCTATGCTTTTCTTCACAGTCTTCTCACCGTTATCAATTTTTGCCTCGGCAGGCTTCAGGGAACCTTCCTTCTCATTCGGCAAACGATCCATGCCTTCGGCAATTGCTGTGGCTTCTGTCTGTGCCAGTAAATGATCAAGCAAGACGTCTAAACCGGAAACAGTGAACTTGTGTTTAAAGTCCTTGTTCATATCGTCAGCAAAACCAGGGACGATGAAGGCACCTGGATCCAGGATGGACTCCATCACGTACTCACGAGGCGTTGTTGCGTGCGCTTTTCCGTCAGCAATTGCCTTTTTATATTCGGGAGATTTAATCCGGTTCGGAGCACTGCTCCCTTCAATAAGTAGGGGACCAATCATACCGGTTTTTGCGATTTCGATCCCAGGGATCTTATGACAAGCAAAACAGGTCATTTTCTTCACAATCTGTTCCGCTGTCTCGCTGCCAAGCGCAACTGGCGGGCCTGCTGCAACGGGCTCTTCTTCTTTCGGCGCTTCTTCACCTTCACCCAGTGTTTTACCCATGTACGATTCCCAATCTTCAATGGCTGTGGCTTTACTCATATCACCACCTCGTGTTTGAAGATAGGTCACGACTGCAACAATCTCGGTATCAATTAATTCGATCGGAGGTTTATTGATGATGGGCATCGGACTCACAGTATCGCCGGTACCTTTCAGGCCGAAACCTTCCACCACAAAACAGTTAGGACAGTATTCCGACTCAATCAGGTATTGCCCACCTGTCTCCGCGTGAGGGGTAATCCCTGAGTTTTCTTCACCATCCGCCAAACGTTCCAGGGACTCAGCGTAACGGGATTCCTTCACCCTTTCATGAGACCGTGCCTCAACACTAACCTTCAGCAAGTCCTGAGACATCTTGGGCATCGCCATCATATTGGGGCAGCGATCAGCAAGCTGGGACTCAAAAAACTGATGACAAAGCGGGCACTGTCCTTTTCCAATCGGGCCTTCTCCTCTGGACAAAACACCCAAGGGGTCCATCGAACCGTAAATAATTTTCATGCCCATATCTTTCAGCATATCAGGGGTCACACTTGAGACATCAACTGCAACCGCGGCTTCTGGGGCATCCCCTCGAATCTGGGGCAGCCAGTTTGTATATGCTGCGAAGCCACCTAAAATCCCGCAATACCAAAGGGCGACTTTCAATATCACGCTTCCATTAACAAATTGTCTACGCATTAACTTTCTCCTATCCCTTCTCAATTCAAGGGCGGTCAATCTCCTTAGATTAACCGCCCTCTATACAGAATTCCTCAGTGACTCTCTGCCGGCACAACTTCGCCTCTTGCTTCCGCTTGTCGAACCAAGGGTGACTTGGTTTTATAAAGCGAAGCCAGCCAGAAGACAAAGAGCAACATCGTCCAGAACAGCAGAACATTCAATGAGTTAATATTCCCCGCATAACCGAGGGGATTTGTAAATGCCCAAGGGGAGTTATCCCGAAGAATCTCATTGACATGCCAGTGAAGACGGACTGAAGATCTCAGATAACCCATCACTGCCATTGTCCATGTAAAAGCGACTGCCAGCATAAAGAGTGCGTAGGCACCCCGCCTGGACATCGTCCCCCAGCGGATCTCACCAATGGGTTCAGCCCCTTTCAACAGTTTCATGTTAACCGTCGCTCCAACAAAAAGGCATGTCAGAGTTGAGGCCACCTGCGGCACGGAAAGCCCGATTCGAACGTTTGCCGGGATAAAATAACCGTAGATGCCAAGGAAGATGATGTTGAGCTCTGCGAGCGTAAAGAGCGCAACCAGGAAAATATTACCTTTCCAGGCCCACGGCACTTTGATTTTAAAGTTGGCCCGCTGATAGAGCAAGAAGGTTGCGACCGTTGTCGTAATCATGGTGTTGATGGCGGTATTTTTTGCCGACATTACCCCATAGGATCCGACAACCGGATGCTGCTGTCCCCCCATTGCTTTCAACTCTGCCGGGGTCATCACCAAGGTATGCGGTGTTAACCAGGAGATTGTTGCGATCACGAGAATCGCCAGAATAAACTTAAAGGAACCGTAGTAACGCTCCGAGCCAGGTATACGCCCCATTGCCTGCATCAGGTAGTAGTTCACCGTAATGAAGAGGGTCGCAATCATTGTGGCCTGCATGATGAACACCCAGGCGAGCAGACCGCCCATCAGGGTAATACCCATCTGCTGGCGATAGCCGTAGATTTCTCTCATCAACCAGTAACCGGCAAAAGGGAGCGGGATCAGGAACATCACAGCCATAAAACTCGCAATGTAGCTCATCCAATCGTAATGGGCTTTTTCTGCCTGAGTCGTAGCGGAAAGGAATCTAAAAGCTGCGTAGGCTGCAACAACACCTCCACCAAAGGACATATTGCCGAGAATACGATGGATAACAAGCGGCACCATCAAGGGGTTGTGCATGACCTTCCAGATATCGCCAAGGAAGTGACCCGCCTCATCGACACCGGCAGGAGACATCATGAAACCTACCCAGGTGTTGGCCATCACCATCAAAACGATACCGACGCCGTTCAGAACGGTACAGAGGGCAAGATGGGCCCACTTCCAATCGCCATTTCCATCATTGAAGGCATCCCAGCCGTAATAATAAATGTAGAGCACACCACTCTCTAGAATGAAGAGCAATGCGTAAACGTGCATAACGGGCCTGAAAATACTGGCCAAGTAACCGAAGAATCCGGGATAAAGCGCCAAAAGGGAGAAAATAAGAATACCGCCCAAGATCGCGGTGACTGAATAAGCAGTCAAACTGATCTTCATCATTTCATGGGCAAGGTCATCGTACTTCTTTCCTTCTTTTTTATCTTTACCGTATTTTAATATCCCAATCAGCTCCATGACCCACACGAACATCGGAACCGCCAAGACAAAACTACCAAAGTATAGATGCTGCTGGTTCGCGATCCAGATAATGGTCCGACTCTGGTAGTCACCATAGGTGCCATAATCATCTGGGTAAACCAGTGTCGGGGCTGGCCGACTGGAAATCGGCCCGAACTGACCTTCTTCCTTATAGAAGACGTCCTTGCCCATCTTGGGCTCATCGCTGCCCTCTTCGGCAACCGCCTCACCACCTTCTTGTGCAAACGCCGTCATTGGCGCAAATGGCAGAAAAATCAGAAGTCCGAGCATGCTGAGCAACAGCAAGGCCCCGACTTTTTTCTTTTTCTCTCCTCGAATTACTGACATCTTAAAACCTCCTCAAATAGGATGGCACTCAAATTTCGCTTTTAAACACAATTTAAACGTTAATCTATTAAATTTTACCGTCTAACTTTATACGCAACCAATGTCATTTTGTTTCCCGCTAAGCCATTAAAGGCAAGCACCCATCGTTTCCGAACACTATTTATACGGGTAAGCCAAATTTTGGGCTGGCTCCATGAGCACCCAGTTTAAAGCGACAAAATAGTAGGCGGTTAAAGCCACAGTGCAAATGATGCCAAAAACGACTTTCGCACCCATCCCTGCTTCCGCTGTTTCTTCGTTATTGTCTGACATTTCTTTCACTCCCATTTCTTTTTTATCTTCGGTTAGTTTTTAGTCGCCCCGGGTCCAGGTGACTACTAAAAATTCTGCACTCTTAGTGGATAAATCCGGGTGAATGTGCAGCCATTGAGTACCAGCTTACCCAGAAAAAAAACACGACCGATGCGTAAAACAACCATTTGCCGACCTTTGCCGGTTTCTGTTCAGGTTCTCCCATCTTTCTTCCTCCTATTTTCGACCAACTTTTAGACTTTCCCAGCGTTGAATTTCGGGACTATAGACCAAAATAAAAAACAAGTCAAGAATTTTTTCCTTTGAAATCTTCTCCAAAAACCGTTCCTTTTTGTTAGAATTTATGGTAGATTGCTTCCCCATCAAACGGCTAAAAGAGGTACAGCATGAAATTCCCTGAAAAGCAGGAAGACGCGGAATATTACTCGCACAAAAACTCGCCCTTATTTGATATGTTCATCATTATTGGCTTGGTCTTAAACGTCTTAATGACTATTTTTGTTCTGCTTTACTGGCTTGACCTTATTTAGTGCCTCTCCAATCCTGTTGCCGGATCAACTGGCAGCCTGAACACTTGCTCCCGCGCAACGAAAACCAACCGCAGTGTCGCGGTACTTCGGAATCATCTTGAGGCGGGCCGTCGTCCGACCGGAAAACCGAGAGTCGTTCCAGGATCCCCCCCGCATTACCTTCATTTCACCAAACTCCGGCCCCTGAGGGTTTTTCGCGGGGCCACCTTTATAATAGTCCTGCTCATACCAATCGCTCACCCATTCCCGTGCGTTGCCTGCCATATCATAGAGACCGTAGGGGCTTTTATCTGTTTCGTAGTGCCCAACCGGCATTGTGACCACGCCATCATCTTCAACACCGATAAAGTTTGCGACGCCCGGCTTGAACCTTTTCATCCAGGGCCAGGTAGCCCCTTTCGGGCCTCTCGCTGCTTTTTCCCACTCCGCTTCAGTCGGAAGACGCTGGCCGCGCCATTTGCAGTAGGTATCTGCATCCACCCAGGCGATATAAATGGCGGGTTGATTGGGGTGGTCAAAATTATCAACATTGGTCACATAACGTGAAAGCGGCTTCCGGTGTCCGGTTTCCGCGAGAAAATCGCTATAGTCGTGCTGGGTCACTTCATATTGATTAATAGTATAAGTGTCAAGATAAACGGTTCGAACCGGCTGCTCATCCATACCGCCGTCCATCGCACCCATAATAAACTCACCGGCCGGAATCACGATCATCGGATTATCATGCGGCACTCGCGATGCCAAAATAGGGTGCAAGACAACAACTTCAGTCTTGTCCTGATGCCTCGTGGCGAAGATGAAAGCAATCCCGACGCCACTTGCAAAGACAACCATCCAAAAAACGGCCTTCAAAAAGGTTTTATCCACTCTGTAGCTCCCATATACTCAATATAGAGCGCGGAGATTAACACAAGGATTAAATGGAAGCAAAATTCCAGCTATGTGTTTGAAAGAGACACAGCCTGTACAAATATGCTGCAAAAAGGGTAGATTTAATTCGAGGTGACAATGCAATTTGAAAAGAGGAACTCAAAGGAAGATGCAGGAAAAAATGATTGATGCAAAGCAGGTTAAAACCGTTCTTATCGAGACCTTCAAACATCCCATAGAAGCGCTCAAGATCAGTCCGCTTTTTGGAGATGCCTCCAGCCGGATTTATTACCGCCTGATTTGGCAGGAACAAAGCACAACACGTTCTGCAATTTTAATGGCGATGGCCCATACAGCCGGCGCAAAACTCTCAACAGAAATCGGCAGCGGTGGGCGACCCGAAATTAACGAACTGCCTTTCATCAACATTCAAAAATATCTCGTAGGATGCAAAATCCCCGTTCCAGAAATCTATGCCTACCGAGCCTCACTCGGCTGGCTGGTGCTGGAGGACCTGGGCGATGTTTCATTGCACGCGCACTTGGATTCATTTGCCGGAAATGCCAAAGCCCTGCTGGATGTTTATAAAAAGGCCATCTCCCTGCTCATTGACATGCAGCAAAATGCAAGGCCCTCACCTTCGCAGCCGACAATCGCCCATCTGCGACATTTCGACTCCGAGCTTTTTTTGTGGGAATTTGAACACTTTATTGAATACGGCATTGAACATCGCACGGACTTGGAAAACAAACAAAATGCCGCCACCGCACTCCCAGCCAAAAAGCGAGCGGCTTTGCTGGCATACTTTTCCGAGATTGCACAGGAGCTGGGTGCATTGCCTCAGGTTTTTGTGCATCGCGACTACCACAGCCGAAACCTCATGATTCAGAATGAAGCGGACAACATTAAAATCCGCATCATTGATTTTCAGGACGCTTTGATGGGCCCCGCCGAATACGACCTGGCTTCCCTCCTGCGCGACTCCTATGTTGCACTACCGGAAAAAGTGATCGACGCACTACTTGTTTATTATATAGAGAAAGCGCAACAAGCCTCGGGGAAAAAAATGGATGCTGCAAGCTTTCGTAAAAGCTTTGATCTCATCAGCATTCAGCGCAACCTCAAGGCCGCCGGTCGCTTCATCTTCATAGACAAAATAAAAAAGAAAAACCACCTACTGCCCTACGTCAGCCCCACCTTGTACAAAGTCAAACAGACGCTTTTAAAATACCCGCACTTAAAACCGCTGCATCAACTTTTAAGCGACTACGTGCCGGAACTGCGTTAAGGAGCTTCTAATTTAGATGAAGGGCATCATCCTCGCAGCCGGTTTCGGCACCCGCCTTCGGCCCTTGACCGACAACATGCCAAAACCCCTTTTGCCCATCGCTGGACGACCGCTCATTTATTACAGCCTGCTGCTGCTTCGTAAATACGGCATCACCGAAGTGGTGATCAATGTGCATTATCATGCAGAAAAAATCATTGAGGCGATTGGAGATGGCAGTCGGCTCGGCATGAACATCGCCTATTCTCAAGAAGCACAAATCCTGGGAACCGGTGGCGGCATCCGAAAAATCTTCAGCGATTTTTCACTGGAAAGTGCGATTGTAATCAACAGCGATATCATGATAGAAATCGACCTCGAAAAATTGATCAGATCGCATGACAAAAATGCAGGCGCAGCAACACTCGTGCTGAGAAAAGCAGCAACCGGCGATGACTTCGGTCGCCTGGAAATCGATGAGGCAGGTCGTATTCGCGATATACTCGGCAAACTCAAGTGGCAATCGACATCAGAACAAAGCTTGATGTTCACCGGCCTTCATCTCCTGAACAGAGAAGTGCTCGACCACATTCCTTGTGACCAACCTTCTTCTATTACGGATGCCTACATTGAGATGCTTCGGCAAGATATAATGCTCAATGCACACATCACAAAAGATTACTGGAACGACCTGGGACACATTGACCGCTATACTTCGGTTGACCGAGCCTTGAAAACTGGACGACTTCGGCTCAATCACATCTAAGCAGACTCACAAAAAAGGGGGAAAAGAAACAATGGCACTTTACGAAAAAGCAGAAGAGAAAACAGATGTCGCAGATGACCCAAAAGCAAAAGCACTGTTGCGAGAAGCTTTTGAAGGTACATCGCGCTGGGCAGCGGATTTTCCAGGCTTTGAAGCTGATCTCGTTTTAAACGACAACGGGGCTGTCTATAAAGGAAAGGTCTCCATCAAGTCGCGTCGTGATCTGGATGTTTCGATGGAAATCCCGGATGATCAGGCGGAAGTCAAAGAATGGCTTGAAGACACCATCGGCATGATTGCAGTCCATCGTGCCTGGCGGACTTTTGAAGATGCAGATGGGAAAAACCCCGTCACTTTTGGCGCAAATGACGACCATCCGCTGGGCCGGGAAGTGCTCATTCACGGCGACGGCATGGCCTCTCGCTACCGGATCAAAGACGGACGCATCCAGCAAATCAACCGTGTGACACCCAGAATGTCCTTTACCATCAATGTTGAAGACGCCATGAAAACGGTAGACGACAAATCACTCACCACCCGCTACGTCGTTTTTTATTTTTCCGGCGATGGCAAACTCAAAAACACCGACAGCTTCACCGATGAACACGCAGTGCTGGATGGCAACTATCTGCCAGGCGTTCGACGTGTGATTACCACAATCAAGGGCAAAGTCGCTGTTCGGGTCTTGGCATTCAAAAATCACCGGCTCCTGACCTAGGCATCAGAAAAAAACCATGAAAGTTGGCATCGTTCAAACGCACCCGGAGTTCGGTCAGGTTACACAAAATGTTGAGGCGGCCCTCTCTGCCATCTCAGGCAAACAAGCCGATCTCTGGGTGCTGCCGGAACTGTTTAATACCGGCTATCAATTTGCATCGAAAAAAGAAGCCATTGCGCTGGCCGAAGCCATTCCAGATGGCACGACCACACAAAAGCTCATTGCCGCAGCCAAAGAGCAAAAAACAGCCATTGTTGCGGGTCTTGCCGAATCCTTCGGGAATCGGATTTATAACGCTTCAGTTTTAGTGGATCAAAGGGGAGGGGTGACCGTCTACCGGAAGATTCATCTTTTCTATGAAGAAACGCTTTATTTCACGCCGGGCGACCTACCTTTTTCGGTTCACAGCATTGACTATCTAGATGCCAGTGAGCAAGTGGCCAAAGCGAAGATTGGCATGATGATTTGCTTCGACTGGATTTTTCCTGAATCGGCCCGCAAACTCAGCATCCTGGGTGCCGACATCATTTGCCATCCCGCAAACCTTGTATTGCCGCATTGCCCCGATGCCATGCCAACCCGCTGTTTGGAAAACCGTGTTTTTGCCATTACAGCAAATCGCATCGGCTCGGAAAGCCGCACAAAAGAAACGCTGCGTTTCATCGGAAAAAGTCAAATTGTTGATACAAGCGGCAAGATACTTTTCCGCGCCCCTGAAAACAAAGTGGCCGTACAAATAATCGACATCAATCCCGAAGAAGCC
>CAZRYI010000034.1:6861-12318 GCA_964604255.1 uncultured Nitrospirota bacterium | reverse complement strand
GAGACGCGAAGCGACTATAAGTCTTGCAAAACCCTTTGTCGGTGTCAAAATCTCAATTGCCCTGATCAATTTCGTTGTCGAAGCCGACTTTGGCAAAGTGCCACTTTACACTGGCCGAATCAATATCGGTTTTTAGGCACTCAGACTCCAGACAGTGACAACAAAAAAATCCCTTGCGACTTCAAAGGTCTGTACAGTAGAATCGCGCCTTCTTCAAATTGTAAAAAATGGAGCGCCTAACTAACGCTGGTATCGCCAATTTAAGCCGGAAATATTTACAGGAAATACTTCAATGTTGACAGATCAAAAAAAAGAAATTGCAGTACAACAAATGTTCACATCAATCGCCAAGCACTATGATCTGAACAACACCTTGCTCTCCTTTGGACTCCATCACCAATGGAAAGAAAAAACCTTGGAGGCCATTGCCCTTCGTCCGGGTGAAAACGTACTTGATATTGGTGCAGGCACTGCCGATCTCTCCATACTGGCTTCTGATCGTGTCGGCCCTGAAGGGAGCGTGACAGCCACTGATTTGAATGAGCCGATGCTTCTGATTGGGAAAGACAAACTGAAGCGACAAAAAAAAAGCAGAGTGACTTGCGTCCGGGCCAATGCCGAGTGCCTCCCCTTTCCAGACCGATCGTTTGACGCAATCTTAACCGGGTTTTGCCTCCGAAATGTTTCAGATCTCGACCAGGCTCTTAGAGAAATTTACCGCATCCTGAAACCCGGTGGCAGAATGGCCTGCCTTGATTTTTCAAAACCTTCTTTCCCGCCATTTCGCAAATTTTACGACCTCTATTCCTTCAAACTCCTTCCCAAAATCGGCACCTGGGTCTCCAAAGATCAAACAGGAATCTATCAATACCTGCCAGATTCCATCCGTAAATTCCCGGATCAAGCCAGTTTTCAGAAGCGCATCGAAGGGGTCGGATTTCAAAAGACCGCCTATCGAAATCTAGCGGGAGGCATTGTCGCAATCCACACCGGTTTTCGGTAGAAAATGATTCTCAGCAAGCGCCAGAAAGCTTGACCTGTTCTATCCGTTTCGTTATGCTTTCTCGGTCTTGCAGCTTAATAAGACAATGGCTTTTAACTTTATGATTATTTAGGAGGAAAGACCGCTGATGAGACGTCTATTTCTATTGGGAGTCATTGCACTTACAGTCAGTTTTACACAGTCAAGCTGGGCGACACAAACCACATTTAGCCGGGTTTCATCGACCTTCTCCGGTGGCACCGGACTTTTCATTACCCAATCCATCAATACACTGGGGCCGGGAAAACTTGAAACCGGCCTTGGACTTTCGTCTCAGGACGGACGACGCGGGAGTGAAGACCTCGCAATTACCGAACTTTCTCCGACCTTCACCTTCGGCCTCACACCCAGCATGGAACTCTCTGCTCAAATCCCTTACTTTGTTAACCTTGAAATTGGCGATACAAGCACTAGCTCGGTGGGAGACGTTAATTTATCTCTCAAATGGCGATTCATGGAAGCGAGCACCGACCTCAATTTTCCCGGGTTTGCCTTTCAGCTTACCGCTTTTCTACCCACTGGCGGAGAGCGTATAGAAGGCACGGCACAAGTTGAATCCTGGGGAGCACAATTACTGCTTATCTCTTCGGCCGAGACCGAAGTGGGTTCTCAGGATATGAACATGCTGATCGGATTTTACGCAGATGGGGGGGTGTACATCCAAGACCCTGGAGATCCAACCGAAGAAAATTCCGGTGTCATTAACCTCGGTGTACTCGTCCCTCTCAACGAATCGAGAGAACTACAACTCATTTTAGAAGCAAATGGTCGCGTCAACCGAGAATTTCCACTCGAAAGAGAATATGCAGCCGCTACAGCAGGACTGCGTTACGCCACACGACACCTCGCCCTCAACGGAGGGTTTCAGCGTCGAATCAACCAGAGCCCGTTCGAGGATTCGAGTCGGCTCATCTTTTATGGCAGCTATCTCTTCTAAGACAGCGATTAGTACCCCAGGTGCGTCAAAAAGCGGCTGTCTTCACGCCAGTTCTTCTTGACCTTCACCCACAAAACAAGACTGACTTTTGTTGCCAGCAGTTTCTCAAGATCGGACTGCGCGCCCTCTCTGATGGCCTTAAGTTTCGATCCTGCCTTGCCAATCAACATCCCTTTTTGTGAGCTTTGCTCGACATAAATTGTGATGTGCAGTGTTGTGCGGTGTTTCACGGCATGCTCTTTCAATGCTTCCACTTCGACCGCAACGGCATAGGGAATCTCTTCCTGCGTTTGATTGATAACCTGTTCCCTGACAAATTCCGCTGCTAGGGCCCGAACGGGCTGATCCGTCAGCACATCTTCCGGGAAAAAGGGATGCCCTTCGGGCAAGAATGTCTTTACAAGTGAAAGCAGACGATCCACATTTTCGCCCGTCAGTGCCGAAAGCGGAATCATCTCTGAAAAAGAAACCCGCTTGTGGTAGGCATTAAGCTGTGGAATGAGAACATCTTTGTCGAGCCGGTCGATCTTGTTAATGACCAAAACCTTGGGCGTGTTTATAGTCGCAAGATGATGGGCAATTTTCTCCTCTTGAGCCCCCCATTTTTGATGAGGATCAACAAGAAAGAGAATCAGGTCAACTTCTGCCAAGGCAGCAAAAGCCGTTTTAACCATCCTAAGATTCAGCCCTCCCCGCGCGCGATGGATCCCTGGGGTATCCAGGAAAACTGCTTGCGCGTCAGGGAAATGATAAACACCTAGAATACGGTTCCGTGTTGTCTGCGGTTTGTCGGTGACAATCGCAATTTTTTCACCGAGCACCTGATTCATCAAAGTGGATTTTCCAACATTTGGGCGACCGATGATCGCAATAAAACCTGAGCGATATGACATAGTTTCCTTCATTCAATGGATGATGCGGTATGAAATAGGTATAGAGTGGGGAAAAATCAGCGAATTTCGTCCTGATCAAAAAACTCGTACACCAACTCCCCTTCTTTGACCAGACCCAAGCGCTCACGCGCCAGCCCTTCAATGACAGCGGGGTCGTTCCGAAGGGCATCTATCCGCGTAAGTAGTTGTTCATTTTCCTGATTGAGCGAGGCGACTTCGGCTTTAATCGCGCTATTGGCACTTCTTAATTGGCTCGCATTTAAAAAGCCCATCTCCCCCAGAAAAAAAGAGGCCAGCATATAAGCATTAATTAAAAGCGCGAGCGCAATCAACATTTTTCCTTGATTTTTACGCGGCTTTCCGACAGATGTTTTTCTTTTATTTCTCATAACACATCATTCAAAGCTTGTAACTCAGAGACAAACTCAAACCATTCTCACGGATCAGCCTGGCTTCACCCAAAAAGTCAATGCGATCAGTCACGCGGAAGGATGCACCGACAAAAACATCTGTGGATCCTTTCCGATTCACCCTTGGCCCATTGCTGAACTTCCCTCTTCCCTGGAAAAATAAGAGTCCAAAATAGGGTTTTACTTGTTCAAACCCTTCCAGAACGCCCCCCACAAAAACCTCTAATTCGTTCCACCTAAGCTTTGGGGTCGCAGACACTTTGTCCTGCGTTCTAAACTCAAGCATCGAAAGCCCCATACCGACACTCAGCATTTTTTCCTGATAAAGGGTCCATTTTGCACCGATGCCATAGGCAGGCCCCAAGGAGCCACTAAACTGTCTGGAAGGGGTTTCATGCGCGGCAAGACCGAGCTGAAGATAGAATTCAAGAAAGGGGGCAGCAACATAGCCGACACTCAGCATGATGCGCTCTTCTCTTGAAGCGCCAGAAAAAAGATTTTGATCTGATTCGATTTCCGGTTCGAGGCCTTCGTAGTCAAAGCGGAGTGTGGTGAACCCTCTATCCTGCCCAAAAGCAACCGGCAGACCGACGGTTCCAGCAAAAGAAAGATCGGTGGTCATTTGAAGGCTCAAAAAAAGGGAGACCACTGCAAGCAGAATGTGGGCTCTTTTTCGCTGAAATCGCAGGACTTCATCTCCCTTCTTTTTTGTACATTTTCAGGCAGAAAACAGCTTTGGATAATACGAAGCGCCTTGCCCCAATTCTTTTTCGATTCTTAGAAGTTGATTATATTTGGCCGTACGATCAGTACGGGAAAGTGATCCAGTTTTGATCTGTCCCGCCCCTGTGCCGACCGCAAGATCGGCAATCGTCGTATCTGCCGTTTCACCCGAACGATGAGAAACCACAGCGCGATATCCCGCACGTTGCGCCAAGTCAATTGTGCGTAGGGTTTCAGTCAAGGTACCAATTTGGTTGAGCTTAATTAAGATGGCATTACCAACACCTTCTTCTATGCCTCGCGCCAAGGTTTTTTCGTCGGTCACAAAAAGATCATCCCCTACCAATTGTACACGATTTCCCAGTTGCTCAGTTAGGTGCCGCCATCCTTCCCAGTCGTCCTCGGTCAGGCCATCTTCAATTGACACAATAGGGAAACGGTCAAGCAGTCGGCCATAATATGTCGTCATTTCACTTGCAGAAAGCGATAAACCTTCAGCCTTAAGACGATATTGTCCTTCTTGATAAAATTCACTCGCTGCGGAATCAAGCGCAAGCACAACATCTTCTCCCGGTTGATAGCCAGCCTTTGAGATGGCAGCAACAATTAGTTCCAGTGCTTCTTCATGCGATTTCACAGCCGGTGCAAATCCGCCTTCATCTCCAACCGCCGTCGTATAGCCCTCTTTTTTTAACACGCCTTTGAGTGCGTGAAAGACTTCGACTCCGATTTGAAGGGATTCACAAAATTTTGTCCCGCCAACCGGAATAATCATAAATTCCTGAAAATCGAGACCATTGTCAGCATGTGCCCCGCCGTTGATAATATTCATCATCGGCAAAGGCAGAGTATTGGCCTGAATGCCGCCAAGATAGCGAAAAAGAGAAAGACCTACATCAGCCGCTGCCGCTTTCGCAACCGCCAGAGAAACACCGAGAATTGCATTGGCACCCAGGACATTTTTATTCGGTGTACCGTCGAGGGCCAACATGGTTTCGTCAATCAAAACCTGATCAGAAGCCGGAAGGCCAATGAGTTCGGGACAGATTTTTTCTTCAATATTCCGAACCGCCTTTAGAACGCCTTTACCACCATAACGTTTAGGATCTTTGTCTCGAAGCTCCAAAGCTTCGCGTGAGCCCGTTGACGCGCCAGAAGGCACCGCCGCCCGCCCGGAGACACCGGAAGCAAGATGAACCGTGACCTCTATTGTGGGGTTGCCCCGGGAATCCAAAATTTCAAGTGCGTTCAGATCTATGATTGTACTCATTAAGCCCTCGTGTTTTTTTAATCTCTTTTTTTCCGTAGGGGCGACCCTCGTGGTCGCCCACATCAAGTGACGACAAGATGCCCATGACAGGCAGCTCAATCCACCGCAGCCAGAGGGCGACCACAAGGGTCGCCCCTACCATTCATTTTAATTTTTCTTTTAATAAGGCATTGACCTTGCCT
>CAZRYI010000034.1:0-6761 GCA_964604255.1 uncultured Nitrospirota bacterium | reverse complement strand
GGTCGCCCCTACCATTCATTTTAATTTTTCTTTTAATAAGGCATTGACCTTGCCTGGGTTCGCTTTACCCTGAGTTTGGCGCATGATTTGACCAACAAAAAATCCGATCAGTTTTGTTTTTCCGGCGCGATACCCGGCAACTTCTTTTGGATGGGCTGCCATCACTGCATCAATGACTTCTGCAAGTGCCCCCTCGTCGCTGACCTGCTTTAAACCCTTCTCTGCAACAATCTGGGCCGGATCAGCCCCCGTAAGAACCATCGTCTCAAATACGGTTTTTGCGATTTTTCCACTGATTGTCCCCGCATCAATCAGCTTGAGCATGTCGGCCAAATGTTTGGGACGAATTGGCGCATCCTGAATTTCTTTATTCTCCTGGTTTAATTCGCGAAGTAAATCCCCCATGACCCAATTGCTAACGATCTTGGGTTTTGAATAGATCGCAACGGTTTCTTCAAAAAAATCGGCCAGGGCGGGAGAACTGGTGAGAATCGTTGCATCGTAAGACGGAATGCCATAAGTCTCGACAAAACGCTTTCGCTTTTCATTTGGCATTTCCGGCAAGGCAGCAGCCGTCTTCTCAATCCATTCGCGATCAATCTTAATCGGCACCAAGTCGGGTTCGGGGAAATAGCGATAGTCGTGTGCTTCTTCTTTGCTTCGCATGGGCAAGGTAAGCGACCGTTTCACATCCCAGAGGCGTGTCTCCTGAATTATTCGTCCCCCTTCGTTCAAAACCTCTGTTTGTCTCAAAATTTCATATTCGATGGATTTTTGAACATAGCGAAAGGAGTTCACATTTTTTACTTCCGTCCGTGTACCGAGCGTCGTCGTACCCACTGGACGAATCGAGACATTGACGTCACAGCGAAAATTTCCCTTTTCCATGTCCGCATCAGACACCCCGGAATAAATGAGTAAAGCCCGAAGGGCTTTTAAATAGGCAACTGCTTCGTCAGAAGAGGCAATATCAGGTTCACTGACGATTTCGAGCAAGGGCACACCGGCACGGTTCAGATCCACCTGACTGGCATCATCAATCCCGTCATGGAGGTTTTTCCCCGCATCTTCTTCCATATGGATGCGTGTAAGTCGAATTTTTTTCTCCCAGATTTCACCGTCTGACTTTCCGGTAATTTCCACATGGCCATGTTCAGCAAGCGGGAGTTCGAACATTGAGATTTGATAGCCTTTTGGCAGGTCGGGATAGAAGTAGTTCTTTCGGGCGAAACGGGAATAAGGGGCAATCGTGCAATGAGTAGCAAGTCCAATTCGGATACCCAGAGCAACAACCTCCTGATTTAAAACCGGCAAAACACCGGGTAAACCTAGGCAGATTGGACAGGTTTGAGAGTTGGCCGCGGCTCCGAATTGCAGACGACAGCCACAAAAAATCTTTGTATCTGTTGCCGTCTGAGCGTGGACTTCTAGTCCGATGACCGGTTCATACTTGAGGATTTGTTTATTCATCGTGTGTTTTGATCGACTTTAAATAAGTGATGTACTCTTCCGAAATTTCATGAGACTCTGCCCCGCGAACCATCTTGCCGATATAGGATTTTGAGGGGAGAAAAACGCCTAAACGTCGGGCAACATAGGTCAATGCTGGCAAACGCTCTTCGCCGAAAGTCACAAAGACATCCTGCCGAATATAGGAATTGGGGTAGTCGGCAAACTTGTCCATTTTTTTCAGATCCTCCAGGCTCAGGTCGTAGAGCGCTCCGTGGACTTTTTTACCAAAATCGGGCAGCACATCTGCTGTGCCACTTTTCCAGGAACGAGACCAACGCGTAAAAGCCATGCGATAGTGCTGTAAATAACCGACACCGATCACCCGTGTTCCGGGGCAGCGGGCCTTCATTTGCTCTAAATCCATATTAGAGCCATAAGCAAAATAGATCATACTTGTGTAGGTCTCCGTTCATGAAAGTCGTGTGCCTGCTCAAATGCGTAGGCCGTATTCAGCACACTTGCTTCGTCGAAAGGACGGCCAATGAGCTGAAGTCCAATGGGCAGGTTATTTGAAGTGAATCCACAGGGAAGAGAAATAGCAGGCAAGCCTGCAAGATTGGCCGATATGGTGAAGATGTCACAAAGATACATCTTTAAAGGATCGTCCATTTTTTCGCCCATTTTAAAAGCGGCGGTCGGAGCCGTGGGGCTTAAAACCACATCCACCGACTTGAAAACCGCATCAAAATCATTTTTGATTAAGGTCCGCACCTGCTGGCCCTTTTTGTAATAGGCATCATAATAGCCGGACGAAAGTGCATGTGCACCAATCATGATCCGACGTTTGACTTCCGGGCCAAAACCCAACCGCCGACTCTCAGCATACATTTCCAACAAATCTTTGGCTTCCTTGATACGAAGACCGTAGCGCACACCATCGTAGCGAGAGAGGTTGGAACTGGCCTCTGCGGTTGCCAAAATATAATAAGTCGCAACAGCATAGTCAGTATGCGGCAAGGAGACCGCTTTAATTTCCGCACCCGATTTTTGATAAAATGCAATCGCCGCTTCAACTGCCGCAGCGATTTCGGGATCAATGCCCTCAATAAAATATTCCTTGGGAATGCCGATTTTCAAACCGGCAAGCTTTGAGTCAAGATTGGCAGTCAAATCCGGCATCGGCACATCCGCCGAAGTCGAATCCATATGATCGTAACCTCCGATGGCATTCAGCAAAATCGCGGCATCTCTTACGTCGTGAGTTAAAGGACCAATCTGATCAAGAGAAGAAGCGAAAGCAATGAGACCAAAGCGTGAAACACGGCCATAGGTGGGTTTCATTCCAACAACACCGCAGCAAGCCGCCGGTTGACGAATCGAACCACCTGTGTCGGAACCCAAGGCCATCACCGCTTCGTCTGCGCCGACTGCTGCCGCCGAACCGCCACTGGAACCACCGGGAATCCGGGAAAGATCCCAGGGGTTTGCCGTTTTTTCAAAGGCGGAATTTTCGGTGGATGAGCCCATCGCAAACTCATCCATATTGGTTTTTCCGAGAAAAATCGCTCCAGCCTTTTTCAGCTTTTCAACCACACTTGCATCGTAGGGCGGTATAAAGTTTTCCAGAATTTTCGAAGAGCAAGTTGTTCGGATGCCATTGGTGCAAAGGTTATCTTTCAGCGCAATCGGGATGCCGGTGAGTGGATCTGAGTTGCCCGAAGCAATGCGCTGATCCGCCTGATCCGCCTGAGCCAGGGCGACATCCCTGCATAAAGTATTATAGGCCTGGACTTTTCCTTCGACCGATTCGATCCGACGATAAAAACTTTCGACGAGTGTTCGAGATGAAAATTCCTGTTTGTCTAGCCTGCGGCGGAGCACATGGGAGGACAAAGAAATGTGTGCTGTTTCACTCAATTAATGGAACTCCTGATAGATTCGACCTGATTTTTTTTGTCCACTTTGACAATTCTGGGTTGGTAGGCTTTCATTTCCTCTTCGTCGTAATGGGCATAACAAAAGATGATCACCTGATCTCCCACTTCCCCTTTTCGCGCCGTCGGGCCGTTGAGACAAATAATCCCGGAACCTCTCGGGCCTTCCAGTACATAAGTGACAAAACGCTCTCCATTGTTCAGGTTGGAAATCATCACCTGCTCGTAAGGGTGCATACCAGCCGCCTCAATGAGGGCCTGATCAATCGTGATACTGCCTTCGTAGTCAAGCTCCGACTCAGTAATCGTCGCCCGATGAATCTTTGTTTTGAGTAATTGCCTTAACATATTTCTCCTTATTACTATCATGATGGATGACTTTTTTTGCCATCCGGTTTGACAATTAAAATATTAGTTTTTTCGTTTCTCTAGTTTTCTAAAAATCCAAGATGGATTTCGCCTCATATCCAAAATAGCCGCTACCCATGCAGTAGTTGCTTTTGTTTGATAATAAATAGCGAAGGGAAACCTTTTTGAAAACATCCGATGCAGACCAAAGCGCCTACTGTGAATTCCCGCATAAAGCTTTAAAGATTCTAGATCAGACAACAAACTTTCAAAGAAATAATTCCCCAGACCTTTTTCTTGTTCATCATAAAATATGCGAGCCATTTCCAAATCTTCCCCGGCTTCTTTTAGAACACGCACTCGCCATATTTTCATTGTCGAATGCTAGACTTCAGTTCCTCTAGGGAAACAAATTCCGCGTTGTCATTTTCAATGGTTTTTTTTCTTGTTTTAAGAATTTCCGCGTGCCAATCCGGCGAGTCTATCTCTTCCCGCTCATGACAAAGTGCGTCCCACAAGGCTTCCATTGTCTGCAACCTCTCCAGCGTGGACATTTTTTCGATTTCTAAAGCGGTCATCTTTTTATCCAATGACTCAGAAAGTCCCATTACTCAATAATTTTCGGCACCTTAAAAAAAGAACCGTCCCGTTCGGGTGCGTTTTCCAGGGCCTTTGCAACTGGTAGCGAAGGTCGGATGATGTCTTCTCGAAACACGTTTGCCAGAGGCAGCACGTGTGAGGTGGGTTCGACTTCAGAGGTATCCAGTTCGTTCAGTTTTTCAATGTAGGAAAAAATTTTACTGAGTTCTTTGCCAAACTGTTCGGCTTCTTCACCATGCAGGGCCAGTCGCGCTAATTTTGCAACTTGCTCAACCTGGGCTTGATCCATTTCCATCGTAAAAATCCTCTAATTCATCTACACAAATCTTTTCAGTTTAACATACTTTAAGGCCATTTTTTTCGTGCCTGCCGACTCAAAAGTCACCCTCACCTTTTTTGTTTCACCCGAACCTTCGTAAGCTTCAATGCGCCCGATACCGAAGCGCCCGTGCTCTATCATCGTCCCAATGGGAAAAAGCCCTCCGGCCTCTAAGACTTCATCAACCGGTTCGCGAGAAATCCCCCCGCGATCATTGCTCTCATTTCTGATGACCCGAACCGACCCGAAATGCTGCTTTGTAGCAAAAGCCCCGGAACCGGACAGGCGATCTTCCCTGACGATTTTAATCGCCGCTTTTGGCACATCTTTGATAAATCGTGAAGGTCGATTCCATTGGGATTTTCCGTATAAAAATCGCTCACTCGCATTCAGCAGGTAAAGCCGCTCCTTGGCACGTGTCATACCGACATAACAGAGCCGACGCTCTTCTTCCATTTCTTTATAATCGTTCAACGCACGTGAATGAGGAAACAAGCCTTCCTCCATACCAACCAGGAAGACGACCGGGAATTCCAAACCCTTTGCTGAGTGCAAGGTCATTAAAGTGACGATTCCTTCTGATCCGGCATTCTCTTCACCACTGGCAACCAGAGCAATTTGATCCAGAAAACCTTCCAGATCACTCAGGCCGCTCACTTCAGATACACCCTCATTTTCACCAAAATCAAAGCTGTCTACTGCGTCATCCTGCAATATATATTCATCGGCAGCCGAGATCAATTCGAGGACATTTTCAATACGACTTTCAGATTCGACCCCAAATGCTTTTTTCAGGTGGTTGAGATAATCAATTTCTTCAATCAGAAGACGAACCACCTGCGGCATCGCGTCATTGGCCGCAACCTCCCGCAATCGCTGAAGTGTTTTGCAAAAGGTATTGAGTCCGCGTTTTCCCTGTGGGGAGATCCCGATTTCATCCAGTCGCTCAAGCGCCCCGGACAAAGAGAGGCGGTTCATCTCAGCAAAATCAGACAGACGATCCATTGTCACTTTACCCACCCCTCTCGGAGGCAGGTTGATGGATCGACGCACAGAAAGATCGTCGTCGGGATAAACGATCAGACGCAGATACGCAATCAGATCCTTCACTTCTTTCCGATCGTAGAATCGCAGCCCGCCGTAAATCACATAGGGCACAGCGCCTGTACGCAGGACCTCTTCAATCACACGGGACTGGGCGTTGGTGCGATAAAGGATGGCAAAATGAGAGAGACTGCGATCTTCCGATGTTTGAAGAGTGCGAATCGTTTTTAAAACAAAGGCCGCTTCTTTTTTTTCATCCGCCAACTGTGCCCAGACAATCTTTTCCCCATCGCCATTTTCTGTCCAGAGCGCCTTTTCTTTCCGGTGACTATTTTTTTCAATCATCGCCGAAGCCGCAGACAAAATGGTGTTGGTCGAGCGATAGTTCTGATTTAAAATGACAATCTTTGTCTCTGGAAAATCACGCTCGAAACTGAGAATATTACCGACATCCGCCCCTCGAAAAGCGTAGATCGACTGGTCATCATCTCCGACGACGCAGAGATTTTTTTCTTCAGAAGTCAGTAGTTGAATCAAGCGGTACTGGGCGTGATTCGTATCCTGATACTCATCAATCATAATGTAACGAAAGCGATCCTGATAGGCTTGTCGCACATCTGGCACCGTCTCTAATAAGCGGATCGTGAATCCGATCAGGTCGTCAAAATCGAGGGCTTTCAGTTCTGAAAGTCGTTCGGTATAGGCGCTGTAAACTTTCCTCAAAGCCGCATCCGGCCCGTAGTCAGCGGCCCTGGCAGCATAGTCTTCAGCAGTGACCAGCTTGTGTTTAAGTCCACTGATGCGCCCCAACAACATGCGAGGCGGAAAGAGATCGCTGTTGATATCAAGGCTATCCACGAGAGACTTCACCAGAGCAAGCTGGTCTGAGCTATCACAAACGACAAAATCACGCGGCAGACCCAGCTTTTCGATGTGCTGCCTCAAAATCCTTAAGCAGGCTGAATGAAAGGTGGAGATGATGAGTTTTTTACATTGCTCAGCAGGCACCAAAGTCTGCACACGTTCGCGCATTTCCTTGGCCGATTTATTGGTAAAAGTCACCG
>CAZRYI010000033.1:0-12781 GCA_964604255.1 uncultured Nitrospirota bacterium | reverse complement strand
TCAGTCGGCGACCAGCCACTCCAGTCTGTTGATTGTAGAAGCCGATCCCCCTCTACAAGACGTCTCGCCACAGCCATCATGAGTGCCCAGCTTAAATCGGCGGTGGTTTCGGTGAGGACACCCGGCGTATTGGTGACGGCAATGCCTAATTTTTGGGCAGCGATAAAATCGATATTGTTGTAGCCGACGGCATAATTGGCGATGATTTTCAGACGGGATGCTTCCTCAAGAAGCGCCTGATCAATCGGGTCACTCAACATCGAAATCATCCCTTCAGCGTCGCGGATACCGTCTTTGATTTCGCTAATGGTGAGCGGACGATTGAGTTGATCGTAGCGTAAATCAAAGTGATGACGAAGCTCTATCATCAAGGGTTCTGGCAGCAAACGTGTTAAAAAGACAAGTGGTTTGGACATTAGTTTGTTTTTCCTGAGAATAAAAAAGGCTTGGTGCGCCCGACAGGAATTGAACCTGTAACCTACGGCTTAGAAGGCCGTTGCTCTATCCAATTGAGCTACGGGCGCATGTATTGAAGACCGGATCTGTTTTAATCGGCCCGCATCTTATCTCAGAATCTGTGCCAAGGCAAGTGTTTGATCTTGATGTTTATTTTTTTGAAACAGGCAAGGGATGATTAACGAAAGTAATAGCTTGCACCGCCGCTTAGGATGTAGTCCG
The DNA here is from genome assembly GCA_964604255.1 of uncultured Nitrospirota bacterium. Classification (GTDB taxonomy): domain Bacteria; phylum Nitrospirota; class Nitrospiria; order SBBL01; family JAADHI01; genus JAJDBU01. The sequence goes on along the minus strand of CAZRYI010000033.1, from coordinate 12,103 downwards.
GTGCATCTTCTGAGATACCGAAGCCGGTAGAAAAATCAATCGTGAGGTCTCGATCCGCCTGGAAAGAAAATCCGCCCATTGCCGTCAGTTGATCATCTGAACTCCCGCTTCCCGCATTGGATTGACCAAAAAGCTCACCAATGAAATTGAGCGGGGTTTCAGCGACTTCAAATTCAACACCGAGTGCGTAGCGGAGCTGGTTGGCTTCATCGCCGCCAGCCGGGTTTCCAATGAAAAAATAGCCGAGATTAATATGGGTGGTGAGGGGCGTAAATTCCTTACTGGCAATGGCACGAAATCCGACATCAACAACACCCGTCGTGCGGAGCAGCGCTTCGCGTCCGGCAGTCGGGAATTTGATGCTCATTTGTCCGGCAACGGAGAGCGGGTTGGCTGCCCTGCCTTTAATAAAACGGATTTTTGTGTTTAAGATCGTGTCGCCGAGTTGATTTAGGCGACTTCCGCCTCTTTCGAGAAAGACATAGGGGGTTTCAAGGGAGAACTCTAAATTGTGAATCAAGCCATAGCGGATGCTCCCGATGAAGGTATTCTTTTTTTCTTCATCCGAAACACGATCAAAGGACAGTCCGCCATCAAAGCGGTAGACGCCTTTCGGGGTGGGCACGGCACGTTCTGTGACCAGGAAGGGTCGTTCAGAGAAGGCATAACCCGGTAATAATACGACGAAAAATAGGGAAATTGTCAGGAGGATAGTCTGTTTCACGCGGATCATATTACATAGGGGGGCGATGGCTGTCAAGACTAAAGGAGGGTGCAAAAGGAGGCAATTAACACGTTGAGCTTCTATTGATAGCCTTCGGCTTCTGTTGGGAATTTACCCGCTCTGACATCTGATTGATATCTGCGAAAGGCATCGGTTGCCGTTTCGGTCAGGTCGGCATAACGCCGGACAAACTTGGGCTGAAAGCGGGTGAAGAGTCCCAGCAGGTCGTGCATCACAATCACCTGCCCATCGCAGTGCGGGCCTGCTCCGATGCCGATGGTCGGAATATTGATTGTTTCAGTAATTTCCTTCGCAAGCGCATTAGGAATGCCTTCAAGCACAATGGAAAAAGCGCCTGCCGATTCGATGGTAAGGGCATCCTTCAATAATTGTTTTGCTTCTTCTGAGTGTCGGCCCTGGATTTTGTAGCCTCCCATCCGGTGAACGGATTGCGGTGTTAAACCGATATGGGCCATCACCGGAATGTCATGACGGGTGAGTGCTTCAATCCGGTCGGCCACCCTGGCACCCCCTTCAAATTTTACCGCCGCCGCTTTGCCTTTTTGGATGAGGCGACCGGCATTTTTGAGCGTTTTTTCAAGACTGACTTGATAGGACATAAAGGGCATGTCACCCACAACAAGCGCGCGTTTTGCGGCACGGGAAACCATCTGAGTATGGTAAACCATTTGATCCATCGTGACAGAAAGGGTGTTTTCTTCACCCTGAACCACAATGCCTAAGGTATCTCCGACCAGAATAATATCAATACCCGCTTCGTCAATCAGCTTGGCAAACGGGTAGTCATAAGCAGTCAGCACTGCTATTTTTTCCCCATTTGATTTTTTTTTGAGGAGCGCCGGAACCGTGATTTTTTTATCGGACATCGATTTTTTCTGACTGAGTCTGTTCAGAGTGATTTAATAATCCTGCGGCTTCAAGAATAACCGGAATCTGTTTTTCCGCACCGATGGCCATAATGTGAACGCCGTCACACATGGATCGCACCGTGTTAATTGTGTTGACCGCGATTTCGATGCCCGCTTCAAGCGCGCCCTCGGTGCCAGCACGTTTTAGTTTTTGAATCAAAGCATCGGGCACCTTGATGCCGGGAATATTATTTGCGACAAAAGAAGCCATTTTTTCGGAACGCAATAAAAGAATGCCCACGAGAATTTTCACATCAAACTGTCTGGCAAAATCCATAAATACTTTAAAACGCTCTGGATCAAAGACGGCCTGTGTTTGGAAAAACTGCGCACCTGCCAGGATCTTTTTCTGAAACTTAATCATCATGGGCGCAATTGGATCGGTCTCCGGCATCGCAACGCCACCCGCAAAGAGGTTTGTGCCGCCTTTGAGTGTGTTGCCGACCATGTCCTGCCCCGCATTCAAGTCTTTGACGACTTTGAGAATTTGAACCGATTCCAAATCAAACACCGGTTTACTTTCTTTTTGATTGCCAACAGTCACATAGTCACCCGTCAAACAAAGCACATTGCGAATGCCTAAAATCTCTGCGCCAAGCAGATCCGATTGAATCGCCAAGCGATTCCGGTCACGACCGGTAATTTGATAAACGGGATCATGGCCCATGTCCAATAGCACTTTGCTGACGGCCAGGGAGGCGGAACGCATGATGGCTGCCTGATTGTCCGTGACGTTTAGGGCATGGACTTTTCCCAGCAAATTTTCACTGCGCTTTTTAAAGAGGCCCATGTCGCTGCCTTTTGGCGGAGGAGACTCAGCGGTAATGACAAACTGGCCCGATTCGCAGGCTTCTTTGAGGTTCAGCATTATGTTCTATTCCTGAGTTTTGATATCGACGAGATCAGCATAATAATTTGTATTTCGCGCCTCTTGAATCACTAACATTTTGTCGAGTTGACCTTCTTTTTCCAGCTTGTCGTAGATCGCCACCCAAACACAATCAAAGTCTGCAATCACTTCACACTTTCCGCCATCGCGCACCCCGCCGCAGGGACCATTCACCAACTCTTTCGGGCAGCCGACAATGGGGCAGATCCCCCCGGTGTTTTCGCAGAGATGGTTATGCGTGCAATTCGGGTAGTGGTAAGTCAATGGACTAGCCCTTCGCCCAAAGGGCCGATTGCAGGGTGTTGGAAAGCAGCATGGCAATGGTCATAGGACCGACACCACCGGGAACGGGTGTGATGTGGCCTGCCCGTTTTTGAGCCGCATCAAAATCAACATCTCCGGCCAGCTTGCCGTTGTCTAAGCGGTTAATACCGACATCAATAACACAGGCCCCTTCTTTGACCATTTCCCCGGTAATAAAATGGGCACGCCCGATGGCAGCAACCAGGATATCTGCTGCAGAACAAACTGCCGCTAAATTGCGTGTTCTGGAGTGACAAAGGGTGACAGTGGCATGACGGTGGAGCAGCAGCAAGGCCGCAGGTTTTCCAACAATATCGCTTCGCCCGACCACGACGACATTGGCCCCTTTGATTTCAATGCCTGTTACATCCAGCATTTCAATAATACCCAGGGGCGTGCAGGGGACAAAACCAGGCACGTTGGCAACCAGTTTTCCGACGTTGAGATAGTGAAAGCCATCAACGTCTTTTTCGGGACTGACGGCATCCAGTATACGTCTTGTTGAAATCTGATCGGGGATGGGCAGTTGGACTAAGATGCCGTGAATTTTTGAATCCTGATTCAATTTATCAATCAGAGTCAGCACATCGGCTTCGGAAGCATCTGCCGGTAGCACATATTCTTCGGAATAAATGCCGACGGCCTCACACATCTTCCGTTTATTTCGCACGTATATTTTTGAGGCGGGGTTTTCACCCACCAGGACTGCGGCAAGTCCAGGTTTGAAACCGGCTCCTGCTTTTTCAATTTCACTTTTAACACGCGCCCGCACCTGCTGTGCGATCAATTTTCCATCAATGATACTGGCTGCCACGTCGGTTCTCCTCGCAATAGATTGTGTTCGTTTCGGTAAAAATTTGGTCAACGCTAACATCGTGTTTGTTTATGGGAAGTTGATCGACCACCTGACAATCAAATGCCAGCCCAATGATGGGTGAAGAGGTCAGTGCAAGTGCCCGATCATAATATCCCCCACCGTAACCCAGGCGTCCACCTCTTAAATCAAAAGCAATTCCGGGGATAATCCACAGATCAATTTCATCAGCTTCAACACGTTTTTGAAGTGCAGACTTCGGCTGGCGAATGCCAAAAGAAGTCTTTTCCAGCTCACTTGCATCCAGGTGATTCAGTGCTGAAAAAAACATTTTTTTATGGGCGTCGATGACCGGAACAGCCACCTTTTTATTTAACAGGAAGGCCTCCTGAAATAAGGATTCTGTTGAAACCTCTTCTTGATTTTCCAGGTAGAGATGAATGTGCTGGGCTGCTTGGAATAATTTGGATTCCTGCAATCGTTTTGAAATTGAAGCACTTTTTGCAAGACGGCTTTTAAATGAAAGCCTGCGTCTTTTGAGGCGTAAACGAGATCGAAATGCTTCCTTCGAGGACTGATGCATTCCTCTAAACCCTTAAAAAATCAGGGTATCAGCCATCGGAATATTTTGTCAATACGGAATAAAATTGTTTTTAGGGATATATCGAGGTCTACCAAAATGAAGGTTATTTGGATTTGGCTTGATAGACTTCTGTTTTTGGATGAAAGGCGATCCAGGCGAACCAGTAGGCGACCACGCTGGGAAGGTCTTCGCCCGCCTGATTTTGTATTCGGGCAGTACGGCTTGGCAGGTCAAAGCGGATCTGAACGACTTCCGATCCAAAAGAGTCACTGAAAATATTGGATCCGCTTGATAATTCGGGAAAAGGGTAGGCCCTGGTAATACCGCGATATTCAATGCCAATGACCCAGGTTTTGGTCGGATAGCGCGCGTCGATCTTTCCAACCGGAAACATCAGGCGATCATTTTTACTGTAAGCCACATACGGGTCGCGCCGATAATCTCTTTGGTAGCCGGTATCAGTGGACAAAACCAAAGTATTTGCGTGTGCCTGTTTCCAGGCTCCAAAACTGGTGTGGATCAAAGAAAGTAGCTTCAAGCCTGTTCCGGTTTGCGGGCCGGTCACCGCTTCCTGGCTAATCTGAGACCAGAGGCTTTCTGTTTGATGGTCGTACATGAGCACGTCACTTTTATAAAGCAGACCGGAAACTCCAAAAGTGTGGTGTTTCCCCTGAATCATCGCATCAAAAGCCATCCCTGTGCCGCAGAGTGGGCAATAAGTCACAAAAACCTTCTGACCGCCGACGCTATCATTCACAATTTCGTGCCAGTTCAAAATTTTAATGGGGTAGGCTTTTGCTTCTCCATTGATCAAAAGACCCAGAATACGGTCATCTTCCTTCAGAAAACGGGCCTGTGATGCGGAAACAAATTTTGGTTCGAGAATAGCCGGAATGCCATCTTTCGGGGGGCCACCTGAAAGAATTTCAGAAGTCGGAATATTATGTTTTGAAAAATCAAAGCCACTCAGCATGGGCAGGGTGAGCAACAGTAACAAATAATATAAAGGCTTCATCGTGACCTCATTTTAAAATGTAAGAGAGTCGATGATAGTACTTGAAAGCTGAGTGCGATGTAGGCTGGCGTACAAATTGATGAGGTCAGGAGGGCGCGATGTCTTTGAAGTCTGGAATTTCATCCTGCATGAATTTTTTTATTTTTTTAAGGAGAGCGGCTTCAACCTGCCGAACCCGCTCTTTGGAGATACCATATTTCACCGCGAAGCCATCCAGGGTTTTTGGTTTTTCCGCCAAAATACGCGCTGAAAGGATATCGGCTTCCCGTTCTTTCAGGGTTTTTGTGAAGGCTCTCAGCTTCTCCTGAAACAAAGTCTTGAGTTGTTTTCGCTCCAGGCTTTCATCCGCCCCTTCCTGTTCGGAGGGGATGAGCGAACCAATAGAGGTGTCGGAGTCAGGCCCGACCGGTTCTTCAAAAGAGACTTCACCCAAAGAAAGGCGCTGGGTCATTTCCACGACTTCCTTCTCTTTCACATTCAATTGATCTGCCAATAATTTAGGTGTGGCCAGGATGCCTTTTTTTTCAAGCGCCTCACGTTCTTTAGACAGCCGGAAAAAGAGTTTGCGCTGTGCTTCTGTGGTGCCAATGCGCACCAGACGCCAATTCTGCAAGATATGTTTTAAGATATAAGCCCGAATCCACCAGGCGGCGTAGGTGGCGACACGGGCCTTTTTGTAAGGGTCATACTTTTTCACCGCGTGCATCAGTCCCACGTTGCCTTCCTGAATCAGATCCATAATATTGAAGGGGAGGCGTTTATATTCCATCGCAATTGCAACTGCCAGACGCAGATGAGAGAGAATTAGCTGGGTAACCGCATCCAAATCCCCCGATTCTTTATAGCGTTTTACGAGTTTGAGCTCTTCTTCTTTTGTTAAAAAAGGGTAGCGTCGGATTTCTGCAAGGTAGCGGTGAAGCGGGTCGTAGACTGAAACCGCATTTTCGTCGATCTTGGGAGGCAGGTCAGGGTTGATTTTTTTTTCGTCCATCATCGGGAAAATTATAACAGAAACATTTTTTGTAAATAAGAGGGGAGTGTCATCATGTATTAAATGCAAGAATTCTCATGGGTACCTCCTTCACTTGTGGGCATCTCTTTTCTCAGTTGAGGTCATGATCTTGATCTCTTAGTTGGGCTGTTTCTCTTATTCAGGATCATCTTCAATTCTTAAATTTGTCGGTGCAGACGGTGGATCAAGGTCAGTCGTAAGCGCTTTCACACGAATATTTCGAAATCGAACTTTTTTACCCGCAGGAAATTGATTTCCTTCGTGTACTTGCAGGGCGATAAAGCCTGTTGGCGGCATTAAAATATCTCCGCTACCCACATAACTATTGGCACTAAAACCGTTAATCCAGGTTTTTATTGTCGGTGGATTACCCTGAACTGTGGCTCGAATCTCATTCCAATCATCAATATTCCACACAGTCAGCCAGTCGCTAGTGTTGAATCCAGTAGGACTCCCAACAATTGCACTTTCAGAAGAACCGAATCGAAAATCCCCTACAAGAAACCCACCAATTCCCTGGCCATAAATACCCGCAATCGTACTCGAATTCTGCATGTCTATTGTAATTTGATAGCCATTTCCAGCGCCATCTGCGCGTGTTATCAATCCCGTATCGATATTCCAATCAGCCCATACCTCGAAAACGATTTCAAAATCGCCATATTTTCCGTCAGAAACAAGGAATCCTCCATTGCCACTTCCGGGCGGATTTTGCTGCCCAACAATTGCCCCGGATTCAATTCCCCATAAACCTTCCGCTTCACTCCAACCGGAAATATCTACACCGGTATCGATTCGGGTATATTCGCCATCTGATCCTGGCAAGGAGGTCACATTTTCTAAAAATACCTGTTCACCGCCATTCCAGGGTTTAAAAACAATATCAATATCACCATCTCCGTCAACATCACCTGCCTGTGCTTCATGAATCTCATATCCTTCTACAATAATGTGCTCTACCCAGGTATCTCCGGTGCCACTGGTATTCTCAAAAATAAAACCCCGTCTAAGCCCACTCGGGCCTGATCCACCCAAAGGTCCCTCTCCCGTAAAAATATCAATGTCACCGTCGTTGTCAAAATCCGCGAGTGCGAGCGAATGCAGATCGCCTTTGTCACTTGCAATGGAACGAGACACCCAAGCGCTGCCATCACCGCTTTGGTTTTCAAACCAACGGAGCCAACCATTGGAGGCAGAAGTGTCTGCTGTGGCCATGACGATATCATTATCACCGTCGAGATCAATGTCGAAAATCCAGGATCGTGTCGTGTCGTCGAATTGACCCACCCCACCCGGATCGCTCGCACCGCTTATATTTTCAATCCAAGTCCAGCTTGATCCATTCCCTTCATTTTTATACCAACCAGATGTTCGCACAATGTCATTGTCTCCATCTCCGTCAATATCACCGACACCTCGAGGAGTGAAGGAGCCATGCACACTGCTACCGACAGTTGTTTCGATCCAGGTTGAGGTTGGATCACTGGGGATTTTGTACCATGTGAGTGTGTCGTCATTCATAGAAACTAAATCAAGTTTCCCATCTCCATCAATGTCTGCTGCGACATTATCATGTGTTCTGATTGCGCCATTTGTGTAACGCGTAAAGCTGCCGTCTCGTGGCGTTTGCGGATTTTTGTACCAAACGCCGCCTGATGCCTGATCAATCCACCCATCCCCGTCGATATCAAATGCGACACCGCCCACATCAGTCAGTGCATTCGTTCCAAGTGTGTGCCGTATCCAGGTAGTGGCGCTTTGGAACTCAAACCAAGAGACTTCATTGCTTCTTTGTCCAACAACCCAATCCAAATCTCCATCTTTATCTATATCAACAAGGGATGTTTGTCCCTGTTTATTTCCCCAGTTTGCGAAGAGAATTGTATTAAAGTCAAATTCTGTCGCAGCGGCATTTTGAACAACTGAAAAAAACAAAACAATCAGGGTCGAAAATATTTGTTTCATCAATAATCTCCATATTTATTATAACGACGCTTTCATCTTGAGATGATCACACGATAGTGATAGATCATATTAAATTATATCTTAGGGGCTAGAATCGTGCGGCAAAAGAAAAGGTCATTCAAGTTAAGAAACTTCAAGTTGCTATATTTCATATCATTCCCTCATCTGACGATAGGGATTCTTACGTTTCTTCGGTTTTCCGCACTCCTCACTTAAGCAAGAGTAGTACCAAAAATTTGTTTAAGAAAAAGAGATTAGGGGGGGGAAGAAGGGAAAAATATTTATCAATGGACAAGTCTGTCTGCCTAATGCGACAGGAAGTTACACATTTTATGGGGTAAAGCCGATGGACGAAGCTTCAAGGCGAGATAATGCTATAGGCAGAAAGCAAAACATGATTGAACAGAAATGTGCACAAAAAAGCACCCATCAACTAAAAATTGATGGGTGCTTTTTTTATTTTATAATGCTTTATTTCTTAATTTAGGATCGTTTCCGACCATAAATGAACAGACCCATTAAGCCAGATCCCATTAAAATAAGGGAGGCAGGCTCAGGGACAGCAGCGTGATGTGCGACAACTGACAAACTGGCTTGTTTTATTTTGAAATCATTGTCAAAACCAGGTCTGTTAACAGCAATGGCGACAGCCCTGAGTTTTCCGTCATCAACCCAATCCAACCAAGAACCGGTTAAATTAAAGTCAAAGGTATCAACTCCAAGAAAAACAGTTTCATTAAATATTGTGTCACCTGTGCCACTTTCACCCGTTACTTTAATTTTGATTCTTTCCCTCGGGGCAAAATTTCCACCATCCATACCACCGATTGTAAAGGAGAGCACTGCTGATACGATATTGAGGTTTGTATCGAAACTTGTCTCATCTACGGTGGGAAGAAATGTAGGCCCAAGAATACTACCGCCACTTCTAATGAATGAGCTACCACCAACATCGTTGAGGTCAAAATTATAAACTGCCCTTTGACCCTCACGAACCCTAAGGTTGCGATCAAAAACTTCTTCATAGCTTACTGGAACGGCCATAGCAACGGAACTCCAAGCCAAGGTTACGGCTATCATCGTCGCTAATAAAAGAAAAGGGCTGCTCAAGAGCTTCCCTTTGTCCCTATTGAACCTGCTTACACTGTTTATCAATTTCTGACTCATCTGAATTCCTTTCCCAACTTTTACTACGACACTGAAAACTACAATTCTTCTGAAATGCAAAAAACAGACCAACGCTCTAAGTCATTGTTATTACTGTAATTATCTGATAGATCTGTTTCTTGATGACATCATATCTGTAAAGTTTTCAGACACCCTTTTTTCCTGTTTTTCCCAAAATCTGAAGCAGGGGTGGAGATAAATAGCCAACAATATCAAGCATATAAGTGGAATTTTCTTGCTCTAATATTTAATTATTTAGCCGATGTGATGGTGTAAAATATTCCGTCACGTAAATTAACCTTGAATGTGGCATAAAGGTAAGATTGGTCGTGAAGAAAAACGGGTAGCCATCTTAGGGGAAAAGAACTAGTCGGTTTTTATCAATCCTGTTTGTCTGTCATTCTGCGGTTTTGAGCTGATTCTCTGCCTGAGTCTCTTGCCGAAGTTCCGCTTCCTCAATTACTGCTCTTTTAATCGGCAGCCTTTTGATCAATCTTGCGGTGGTAATAAAACCGGAATGGGCGACCATGCGCAGGCTGGGGCGGACACTGCGGCCATCCACATTCCAGGGACGGAGCAGGGTCTCGAAGGTTTCAATCCACTCAAAACATCTCTCCTGCTGTAAGGCGAGCACGACTTTTTCGATTTGAGGGACGGTGGGTAGAAAACATAAAAAAATGCCGCCCATTCGTAGTTTTTGTGCTGCATGAGGGACAACAAGCTGGGGTTCGGGTAGGTCGAGCACGATGCGATCCACATCGTCTTCTTTGATGCCGTCATAGATGCTTTCTCTGTGCAGAAAAAGCCGATCATTTAAGGGCGAGGGTTTGGCATAGGTTTCAATGTTTTTAATGGCCCTGTTGGCAAAATCTTCTCTGATTTCGTAGCTGATGACGCGGCCTTTTTCGCCGACGGCATTTAAAAGCGGCAGCGTCAGCGCGCCGGAACCGATGCCCGCTTCAATGACCGTCGCACCTGGATAAACATCGGCCCACATCGGAATCAGCGAAAGGTCTTTTGCGTAGAGCACCTGAGCACCTCTTGGCATGTTGCGGGTATATTCGGCCAAGGTCGGTTTCAAGAGAAAAAAACGTGTGCCACGCGAAAAAGCCACTTCGCTGCCGTCTTCTAAACCAATGATTTCGTCATGTGTAATTTTTTCACCGCTGAATAAAAAAGTTGCCCCTTCTTTGAGCAACAAGCGATAGATCTTTCCCTTTTTATTGACGAGATGAATCTCCTCGCCAGCAACAAAACGCTGTTTCATGTTTTCACCTTCACACGTGCAATTAGGCGGCAATAACCGCAGGTTTCCCCCTGGCAAGGCTGTCCACATCCGTCGCAAACATTTGGATTGTTTTCAATTTGGGAAGGGAAGAGTTGAGGTTTTTCTTTCAAAAAACCTAAATAAAAGGCCAGCTTTCGACCGGGTGAGGCAATTTCAAGTGTATTGAGTGCCTCCTTATAAACAAACATTTTTGCCCCTTTCGATTTTGGACATTCTTCGAGAATATAGTCGATTTTGTTGAGAATCGCATAAGCTGCCATCTCACGTTCGGGAAGGCGATAGAGCGGTTTGACTTTTCTGGCCCACTGGCCGCCGTTGTCGGAGAGGGTCGGACTCTGTTTTTCGAGATAAGGCATCTGCCAGTTGAGCAGATTGCCAAAAAGCCGGGAAGCCTCGTCATCCAGATTGTGTCCGGTTGCAACAACTGAGAATCCCTTTTCCATTGCGATGCGGTTGAAGTGGTGGCGTTTGATGGTGCCGCAAGCGGAACAGGGCGGACGCGCACTCTCTTTTGCAATTTCAACAATGCCCAGACCATAGGTTTCTTGATAATTCTGGACGATCAATTCCAGGCCACGCGCCTTTGCAAAACTTTCAGTCCGTTCCTGAGAAAGCGCTGAATAGTTGCCGATGCCGAGGTTTAGGTGAAGCCCCACTGTTTGGTAGCCGAGTAGATTTAAAATATGCCACAGGGCAAGGGAGTCTTTTCCGCCCGAAATGGCCACGAGAATGGTTTCATCTTTAGAAAACATCTTGTCGGCGGAAATCGCTTTGATAACCTGTTTGTGCAGATAGTCTTCAAAACAGGCGCGGCAAAAGGCGGTGTTGTGCCGAGGGAGTTTGATCACCGCCGGTATTTGGCAGCGGCGGCATTTCAAAGACGACCTCCCGAAATCACCGAACGGATTTCGATCTCTCCGTCATCAGGCACGACGGCATCATCGGGCAGCAGTTCATCGCCGGAAATCACCAGGTGGGCTTCGCGAGAAAGATCCAGTTTTGCGAGAATGGCGAAGACCGGTTTGGGGCCTTTCACCGTGATTTCTTTGGTCGGGTTGTACATTTTAATCAGCATGGCTGAGGTATCTCTTTATCAGGGTTTTCGTGAGAAAAGTGAAGTGATTTTTGCACGAAGCTCAAGTCAAATCAAGCGTGAACTGTAGTAGATGGATTGTCATTCGGGTCGGGGAGCGTGGTGTTTAAAAGCGAGACTCAGTACTTTGTGTTTGTTGAAGTCTCGCAATCAAACTTGAGACTTTTTCTTGAATCAAGTCTCGAATTTCTGCGAACTGCGGCATCGACATCGCCTTTGGGTCGGGGATGGCCCAATCTTCCCGCTGTTTCGCTTTGATGAGGGGACAGGCATCCCCACAACCCATTGTGACAACAAGATCAAATTCAATCGTCGGCAGAG
>CAZRYI010000032.1:0-13045 GCA_964604255.1 uncultured Nitrospirota bacterium | reverse complement strand
CAAAGCCGCAGTCAAACAAAATGTTGCTGCAATTTCGCAGATGCTCTCCATCAATGCCAATGCGATTGAGGCGCAGTTCATCGATCAAGACAACGACCCGAATCATCTTTTATTGGCGATGAAGGCGGGCAGCATCAGCAAACTGAAAGGGGCAAATGCCGCGATCAAAGCGATTACGCAGCCTTACGCCTCTTTTGGTGGTGCGCCAGTCGAAGCGGAAGAGGCTTTTAATACCCGCATTTCAGAACGTCTTCGTCACAAAGACCGGGCCATCACCGGTTCTGATTTCGAGCGCATTGTACTGAGGGATTTCCCAAAGGTGCATCGCGTGAAATGTATTGCTCATGCCAAAGAGGGCAAGGGAAATTTAGGCTACTGGCTTGCACCGGGCAATGTGATGATTGTTGTGCTTCCTGATCTTCGCAATAAAAATGCGAATAATCTACTACAGCCGAAAGTCGATGCAAATACCATCAGCCAAATTAAATCTGTGCTGCAAGAGCGCACAGGCATGCAAGTTGCGCTTCATGTGAAAAACCCGAATTATCAAGTGATTCAACTCGATTTCAAAGTAAAATTTCACGCAGGTTTTGAATTTAATTTTTACAGCGAATTGTTAAAACAAAGGCTTCGAGAATTTCTGTCCCCCTGGGCCTACGACGGGACGCGCACCCTTGCTTTTGGCGGCATCGTCTACAAATCAGTCTTGTTGGATTTTGTTGAAGAGTTGGATTTTGTGGACTATCTCACCGACTTCAAAATGTATAGCTATGCAAACGAGTTAGCCAATAGCAGTGATCTCAATGAAGCCGTAGCGGATCGGCCCGATGCCATCCTGGTTTCAGCCGATGTCCATCTGATTAACCCTGTGGAAACCACCGTTTGAAATATGACCTTTAAATCATGCTGACAATTCCAAAGAATAAAAATACCGAAGTCGCACTGGATCAGACGCAGTTGTATCAACTGGGTTTGGCACATGCACAGCGTTTGGCAAAGCAGATCTGGACAGATTACAACGTACATGATCCTGGTATCACTATCTTAGAATTACTTTCTTATGCCCTGACGGATTTGAGTTATCGTGCATCACTTCCGATCAAAGACTTGCTTGCGAGTAAAGAAAACAATGCTGAAAAAATGAAGGCGCAATTTTTCAGTGCCCGAACGATTTTGCCCAATCGCCCACTCACCCTGCCGGATTACCGAAAACTGCTGATTGATCTGAAAGGCGTCAAAAATGCCTGGCTGCATGTGGCCGATTTGACTTATTACGCCGATACAATCAAAGCAAAATTATTGGCGGATGATCCCAAGTTGCCCGGCATTGAACCTGTTCAGATCGCCGGGCTTTATGATGTTCGCATTGATTTCATGGACGATGTACGTACTCAGGCCCATCGGAAAAGGGTCATGAAATCGGTCGAAGAAACCCTGAATGCCAATCGGAATCTTTGTGAAGATTTTGTGGATTTTTCCACCATTGAAGAAGAGCTTTTTCTGCTTTGCGGCGAATTTGAACTGAGTCCTGATGCCGATGTTGCAAAAGTAAAAGCTGAGATTCTTTTCCAGGTTCAGCACTACCTTGCACCTGGCGTCACCAACTACACTTTGACGGAAATGCTGGCAAAGAAAAACAAGGATGGCGACGTTTATACGACAGACGAAATTTTTAACGGCCCCAGTCTGCAACATGGTTTTATCGACAGCAATGAATTGGCCGAGGCAGACTTGCGAACGGAAATCCGCCTCTCCGACCTCATTAACATCATCATGGATATTGAAGGTGTTCGGGCTGTTCGCGACATGGTGATCAATCCACAAGCTGCAAGTGAGCCACTGAAAAATAAATGGCTTGTGCCCGTGAGTCCACTGAAAAAGGCGATGTTGGAGCAAGCACTTTCCCGCCTTGTTTTTTACAAACGCAAGATGCCGGTTGTCGCCAATAGCGCCCTGGTTTCTGACTATTTAGTAGAGATGGCAGAAGCTGCGAGCGTAAAAAATGAGACGGCTTTTCCCTATGATTTTGATATTCCAGTGGGACGATGGCGCGAACCCACAAACTACACTTCTTTTCAAAATGACTTTCCCGATATTTACCAGCTACGCGAAATCGCTTTCAAAAATACGACAGATACCGCAGAAAAATCGCGACAAGCCCAAGCCTATCAACTCAAAGCCTACCTGCTCTTTTTTGATCAATTGATGGCAAACTATCTGGCCCAGTTGGGTGAAATTAAGACACTCTTTTCAGATGATCCCAATGTTGAGCGAACTTATTTTTATCAAGCCGTTGATTCTTTTTCGGAATACCAAAAAATTTATCAAGATGCCGATGTCGTGACATCCATAAAAAACAATGTCGAAGATTCCGGCGTGTTGATCGACAGAAGGATGCGTTTTCTCGATCATTTAATTGCCCGATTTGCAGAGCAATTCAACGACTTCGTCAACATCATGCACAGTGCTTTTGGCAGCACTCAAAAAGAAATGATCTCGTACAAAGCACTGTTTTTACAAGACTATCCCGCAATCAGTTCCGAGCGCTCCCTTGCTTATAATTACAGCTTAAAAACAGACGAAGCCCTTTGGAATTCGGACAATGTGTCGGGTTTAGAAAGACGACTGGCAAGACTGCTGGGCATCCGGGATATGAGACGCAGAAATCTGGGTGATATCGCCTACGACATCTATGCTGAAATTGATACGACGCCTGATGATGAATTTCGCTTCCGAATGCGCCATCGTGTGAGCGGTGCCATCCTGCTCAGCAGCAGCACGAACTACGTGACAAAACAGGATGCAAAAGATGAAATGCAGCGTGCCATTAAATTCGCCCTGCTGCCAGCGGGTTACGAACGCAAATTAACGGAGTCTGGAAAGTACTATTTCAACGTGATCGACGACACAGGAGAAGTGCTCGCTCGCCGCATTCACTATTTTGATTCTGCCGACATTATGAATGCCGAGATTGAGTTCCTAATTACCTACCTTCAGGAAAATTACAACGATGAAGGCATGTATGTCATCGAAAATATTTTGCTTCGACCAGAGCGAAAAAATGACCCCTTCTTACCTATTTGCGTAGACCCAAATTGTGGGGATTGTTCGGAAAAAGATCCCTACTCCTACCGGCTTCACATTATTTTACCCGCAGAAAGCAGCCGTTTCAGTCACATGGATTTCAGACGTTTTTCAGAAGGCATCATCCGGGAAGAAGTGCCCGCGCATATACTGCCGAAGATCTGCTGGGTCGGTAAAGCCGACATGGCCATACTCGAAAAAGCTTACCGGGACTGGATTTATTTAAAATCAGGCAGGACAAAAACACAGCGCTTAGAAAAACTAATGAAGCTGATCAACATTCTTTTTTCCGGGAAAAATATTTACCCGACTGAAAAACTACGCACATGCGAAGAGGAAGAAGAAAAAGCAAAATTTATTTTGGGAAACACGGCGCTAGGAAGTCATCAACATGAAAGCGAAGAAGACGATGTTGCCGGTTAACGGTTTACAGTTCACGGTTTGAACCACTGAGAAAAAAGGACAAAAGCCATGACACAGGTGATTAGAAG
This sequence comes from uncultured Nitrospirota bacterium, assembly GCA_964604255.1. Taxonomy (GTDB): domain Bacteria; phylum Nitrospirota; class Nitrospiria; order SBBL01; family JAADHI01; genus JAJDBU01. Next base: position 9,470 of record CAZRYI010000032.1, on the reverse strand, counting down.
TTTAGACGAAATCTCAACCCTGTATTCTGTTTTTGAAAAAGATCAGGTGCTGACCCACGATCAACTGAACAGCATTGCAAACTATTTAGATGATCAAAATCGTTTGAGCCGTGTAAAGTTGCTGGGCATTGGCATTGTTTGCGGTTTAGCGGTTTCGCTCAAAGCCAATGTGGTGCGCGTAAAAAAAGGGGTCGGTATATCAAGCGACGGCGACATCCTTTATTACGCTCAGGACATGCGCTTTGATCAGTTCCTTTTGTACGATGAAAGCAATCCGGCCTACAGCCCTTTTTTTGCAGGGGGAGACCCTGAAACAGGCATGATCAAGGTCTATGAATTGTTGCCGAAAGGGGTTACAGACCTACGCGCCCTGCCACTGAACCAGTTTAAAACACAAACAGGCAATGCCCTGAATAACATGGTTGCCCTGCTTTTCATGGAAAGCTATGTGAAGGATGACGATCTCTGCTCGGCGACGGACTGTGACAACCTGGGCAAAGACTGCGTCAATACCATCAAACTTTTGTTGGTGGATCAAAGTGATGTCGGGCAACTTACCGAAAAAATTGAAACGGCACATCAAGTCTTCGAGGCCTTAAACGAAGTCGTTGCGGCCCGAGTGCCAATCTCTTCCAGCATCAACAACTATGGCAAGCTCGTTAAACGGTATCAGGCGACCTGCAATACGACCCATGCTGAAGTCATTGCTGAACTTGCCGTGTTATCAAAAAAAGGGGGTTCTTTTCTCAAAGCCGTCTTTGATGGCGATCCGGTAAAACGCTGGGCCACTTCACTGAAGAAGATCAAAGCCTCAATGTCCGATGCCAATGAAAAGGGCATTCAATATTATTACGATTTTCTAAAGGACCTCGTTGAAACACTGAATGATTTTAGAGACTCACTCTTTGGCGAAAACACCGTGTGCTGTCCCGACCCCTTGAGTTTTCCGAAACATCTCTTGCTGGGGCATCTTGCACCCGATGCGGATACAAATAAAAATAGAACGACTTTTTATCCCTCGCCCCTGGTTCAAGATCAATCAAAGCAATTAAAACATGCGGCCTTTAAACTGCAAAAATTAGACACACTGATTCGCACATTTAAAATCCCCGGCATCGGTACCAGTCCCCTTCGCATCACGCCCAGTCTCTTTGAAGATCAAAATCTGGAAACGCGGGCGATGCCTTATTATTACGCCGTGACAAAACAAAGACCCATCCACGAGCATTGGAATTACGCCCTCACTGCGCGCGGCATGGCACCCTACAACTATGGGTATCATGCCGCGGCGTACAAAGCGCAGGGCGGAGCAGCTAAGCCTTTGACCTCTCAAATTGGCCGTTTTTCCTTTTTTCGCATTGAGGGACATTTAGGACGGAAAGTCGAAAGCGCACTTTCGGCGATTGAGAATGAGATTCAATCGAACAACCTGCCTTTTGCTGTTCGCGCGGTTTTTATCGGAAACAATCGCGGCAAAATCGTCAAAAAACCAAACAAACCTTATAGTGATTTACACCGTTTTCATTACTTGCTGAGGCAGGATCTGGTGTATCAATTGGATGAAGTCTCGCAATTCAGTACGCAGTTCAAAAACAAGGTCGATACCGCCGTCGCCACGAATATCGTCAGCAATTCCTCCGACAACAATGATGGTGCGACGGTGAAAGATATTGCCGCCGGAAAAAACATGATCGTCTCAAGCAAAACCACAGCAGCAAAAACAAAACTGAACCTGAATTATGTCCAATATCAAGCCGATACTTCCTGGAAAAGTGATATCAACGATACAATTAAAGCCGCAGGAGAATTTAAATATCAGTTGGGTAAAGTGGCAAAAACTGAGTTTACAACACCTTTTGACAGCCTCATTGCCAATCGCCCCCTGCAATGGATTGATTGGCTGGATGGCATTATTAAGGACAAGGCGGACAAAGCAGATGAAAAATTGCTCTTTTCCAAATTCATCTCAGAACATCCCGGATTGGAACATTTTGGTGGTGTGACACGAGGCGGCACTTTCATCCTGGTCTACGATGGTAGTAGTACGGTTGTTGCCGATTTCATGCTGCCTTATCTCTGTTGCGAAACCGAAGAAGAAGCGCCGGAAGAACCGCCTTTAGAAAAACCGACCTTCAGACCCGACTGGGTTTTAAACAACGGCCTACAGATTATCCCTTCACGCAACAGTTTTGTTGCTCAAAAGTTGGACTTGCTCAAAACCGATCTTGTTTTCAACTTTGATCAAAAATTTGAAACTCAAACGGGCTTTTTCAATGTTTTCAAAGATTCGGTGAATTTAATGGGGAACTTTGTCGGAGGACAAGGCCAGATTGCGACGAACCCAGCAGCGGATTTTAACGATGCCATGTTGGGTTTGAAAGTGAATGAGGCGCAAAACAAACGGGATCAGGTCCTTATCTTAACAGAGCAGGCCGCACAGGCAGGACTGACACAGGTTGCAAAGACCCAACGAGAAGCCGCAGCCAAAGGCGCTCAGAAAGAGTTGGCATTGCTCATCGAATCTACAACACAATATGTTGCAGATTCCGGTGCAAAAACAGCCACGGGCGGTGAAGGCTACAAAGCCATGCTTGCACTGGCAAAAGGCATGGATGTGGTGACAGATGCCGGGATTTCGCAAGGGCTCAGAACCAATATCGGTGGCATTCAGAATGCGACTGAAAACCAGGAAATGAAAGATGTGATCGATACCATTCTCGGACTCAGGAGGTAGTGAAATTCTATGTCTGTTATCGCCACGTCCAATCGCATTCGCAAACTCAGGTGGCAGCTGCGTGCGGCTTCGGAAAAAGAAGCCTTTACCCTGAGACGGGATCTTCGTAAACAATGGGAAGACCTGCTGATCCCGGTTTTTGAAAAAGCCTGCAATGCCGCCTGTGAAAAAAACCAAGTCCTCCACATTCCAAAAATCACACTTCATTTAAAGATCGATTCAGAAGAAAGCCTTGCCACACAGCTACCCGAACAACTTTATGAAGCCCTGAAACAAGCACTGCCATCTCAGACAAACCCCGCATCAAAAACAGCATCTCCCCTTTCAACTGAGTCCGGGGTTCTGGATCATTCGCAGTCTCCTTTTGATGAAACCCTCTCCAAATTTTCTTCTGAGGACGAAGACCATTTTGCCGCCTTCATGACCTATCTTCAAACGGGCATTGTCCCTTGGCACATGGCCCACTTGCCTGCCTCAGAAATTGCAACTCACTTCAAAAAAATATTGTCTTCAGATCAACAAAAAATCTTTGATGTACTCGACAAACACCCGGAACAAATGGCCTTTTATTTCCGCTTACTGCAACTCTATTCGGATAAAGAGATTGTTGCCTTTGTCGAGCAGCTATCTAAATCATCCCCAAAAATTTGCTCTGAACGCTGTGCTCAAGCCTTGAGCCTTCTCTTTCGCCCTTCGCAAATGCGGCTTTCTCGTCACAGCTTATTAAGGCTCGCAGCGGCCTTTTTGTCGGAAGGACATGCCAGAGGAGATTCGGCCATCCCCAGTTTTTTAGCACTTGCGAGCAAGGTACTGAATAAGGCAGATCGGGTGATTTTTGAGGAAAGTGTGTCGAAACTCACACCGGAATCCGCTCGTTTATTTTACGATGAGAAACAAGCAGATGAACCTCTCTCTGAAAAATTAAGGGTCATCCGACCGGAGTTTGTCTCCCTCGAAAGCAGGGTAATTTTTTCCGGCACGAATCAAGTCGAAAGAGAACAAATCGAAAAGACACAGACCTTGTCCCCCATCACTCAGACGCATAAAAATGAAGTGGCTTCCAAGCAGGGCTTCAGCACATTGACGGTCAAACACGCGGGTTTAATTTTGCTGCATCCTTTTTTATCCAGGCTCTTTTCGCAGAGCGGTTTCACCACCTTTGACCAAAAAACACTTTCGCCGGTGGGATTACCTAAAGCTGCCGCAGTCCTTCATTTTTTGGCAAGTGGCCTTGAAACAGTTTATGAACATGAGCTTGGACTTATTAAGGTTTTGCTGGGATTGCAGCCGGAAATGCCTCTGCTTGTTTCTGAGGGATTGCTGGAAGAAGCCGATAAAAACGAAGCGCTGGCCCTCTTAGAAGCCACCATCCAACATTGGTCGATTTTAAAAAACACGCCGGTTGCAGGGCTTCGCACCACCTTCCTTGCACGGCAGGGATTGCTGAAAAAAGAAGACGCAGCCTGGCGACTTCACATAGAAAGGAAAACCTTCGATGTCTTGCTGGATCAACTGCCTTGGAGCATCGGCATCGTTAAACTACCATGGATGAAACAGCCCCTGTACACAGAATGGTAAATGCGCTTTCCGACAATGCACGCGATCTTTCGGAAGACTTGCATTGGTTCGCAAAAGTCCTGGATTGTCGATTAAAAGATTATTTTGCTTCGGCACTTAAAGGCAACAAGGGCTTTGAGCTATCGGCACTAGCACCACCCGAGCTGAAAGACAGCCACTCTTTCTACGCGCAATTCATTCAGCACTACGAACTCACCATTGCCGAACGCCTGATTCTGCTATTGGCCTTCATCCCCCACATCCGACCCCAGCTACTTGACCTGCTTTGGAGCAAAAATGAGGCCAGCGAACGTGGCTTTACAGAATTCGGTGGAATGCAAAGTACGGTACATGGTGGGTTCATCCCCACCGGAGAAACCGCAAACTTTATCATTGCGGCAGACGATTTACGCACCCGCTTTGAACTGACTGGACTCTTTGAAGGCGATCATTTTTTTGCACGGCACAACATTCTCAAACTCTCAAGCACCTCCCCCGACGAACCACTTTTGAGTGGTCGTATCCTGCTTTCTCCAGAATTCCTGCAACGCTTTACTACGGGCATGGAACGCAAACCTCAGTTCAGCAGTGAATTTCCGGCACGACTCATCGAAACCAAATTAGTGTGGGAATCTCTCATCCTGCCTGCTGCCATTTTGGACCAGTTGGACGAAATCAGACAATGGATCTTACACGGGGATAAATTGCTGGAAGATTGGGAAATGGCTTCAAAACTGCGGCCTGGATTTACCGCCCTTTTTTACGGGCCTTCGGGAACGGGCAAAACACTTTCAGCCTCTTTGATTGGTAAACAATGTGAACGCGATGTTTACAAAATCGACTTGAGTTTAATCGTTTCAAAATACATTGGCGAAACCGAAAAAAACCTGGCGAAGGTTTTTGATCTGGCCGAGCATAAAAACTGGATTCTCTTTTTTGATGAAGCCGATGCCCTCTTTGGTAAACGCACAAAGGTCGATGATTCACATGACCGCTATGCCAATCAGGAAATCAGCTTTCTCTTGCAGCGCATTGAAGAATTCAATGGGGTCGTCATTTTAGCCTCCAACATGAAAGGCAATATTGACGATGCCTTTTTGCGACGTTTTCACACGGTCATTTCTTTTCCCATGCCAAAACCCGATCAACGGAATCGGATCTGGGAAAAGGCTTTTTCTCCAAAATCGGTACTGGAAGAAGCGATTGACCTTGCTCGGGTGGCAGAAAAATACGACCTTTCAGGCGGCACTATTATGAATGTTGTGCGTTATGCTTCTTTAAAAACCCTCAGTCGCCATCAAAATACGATTCGACTTGAAGACCTGGAAGAAGGCATTCGACGCGAGTTACAAAAACAGGGGAAAACGGTTTAAGGGCAGTTCACGGTTTTCGGTTTCCGGTAAATGCGTTGTTTTTCACCGTGAACTGTTAACCATCCACTGAATTTCTATGCAATCCACACAACACAAAACGGTGAATCGTGCGGCAAGTTTCAAACCCGCCGCAACTTTAAAACCTGTTCAGGCCCGTAGCAAAACGTCACAAAGTACCATCGGCATTCAAACCGCCCTCAATGTTTCATCTCCGAGTGACCCCGCCGAAAAAGAAGCAGAGTCTTCTGCAAAAAAAGTCATGCGAATGCAGGTGCCTGAGTCGTCGATTACCTCAGTGAAAAGAGGTAATGCCCAGGTCTTTAAACAAACAGACCAGCAGAACAAAAAAGAGAAACTGCAAGCCAAGTGGCAATCCCCTTATATCGCCCGTTTTGCATCTGCCAGCATTTTTACAAAGTCCAACCTGGAAGAAAAACAGCTCCAACGAAAGCGCGATGAAAAGCCTGACAAAGAAAACTTACAACGAAAAGCCGACAGTCCCTCTGAAAAAGAAAAACCAGTTCAACGACAGCGTGACAAATCTTCTGAAAAAGACCAGCAGTTAAAACGTAAAGTCGATGGTCAGCCGGATGTTGCTTCGGGCATTGCCTCAGAGCTCAAACAAAATATGTCGAATGGCAAACCCTTGCCGCTGAGTGTGCGACGTTTTATGGAACCACGATTCAAGGCCGATTTTAGCCAGGTAAAAATTCATACCGATGACAGGGCTGCCAAACTCAGTCGCGGTCTCAATGCGCAAGCTTTCACTTTGGGCAATCAAATCTTTTTCGGGAAGGGAAAATTCAAACCCGAAAGTGATGAAGGCAAAGAACTGATTGCCCATGAATTGACACATACCGTCCAGCAGGGTGCAGCCATTCAACGTCGTGAGGCTGTACCGATCACGCAAAGTTCGCCACCACAAGTGCAGCGTTTGGGCATCAGCGATGCCTGGGACTACTTTGCAGACAAAGCAAATCTAATCCCCGGTTTTCGCATGTTTACGATTGTTTTGGGCATGAATCCCATCAATAGGAGTTCTGTGGATCGCAGCGCGGCCAACGTAATGCGGGCTGTGATTGAATTTATTCCGGGTGGCGGCTTCATCACACAGGCACTGGATAACCACGGTATTTTTGACAAAGTGAGTTTGTGGGTTGGTCAACAAATCCAAACACTAGGAATGATCGGCAGTGCAATTCGACAGGCCGTATCCGATTTTCTAGGATCTCTGGGCTGGCGGGATATTTTCAGCTTAGGCAGTGTTTGGTCGCGGGCCAAGAAAATTTTCACCTCGCCAATTACAAAAATCATCAACTTCGTCAAGGGCTTGGTGTCCGGCATTGTGACCTTGATCAAGGATGCCATCCTACGACCCATTGCCAGCCTCGCCGAAGGCACACGCGGCTACGACCTGCTCAAAGCCGTGCTCGGCTATGATCCAATTACAGGTGATCCGGTTCCTCGCACACCCGAAACCTTGATGGGTGGGTTTATGAAGTTGATCGGCCAGGAAGAAGTTTGGAACAACCTGCAACAAGCCAATGCGATCCCCCGTGCCTGGGCCTGGTTTCAGGGGGCAATGGTCGGTCTATTCGCTTTTGTTGTCCAGATCCCAAGCCGTTTTCTGGCCGCTTTTACCTCATTAACACTTCTAGACATCATCTTACTGCCAAGGGCCTTTGCGAAAATTGTGGGTGTTTTTGCCACTTTTATCGGCCAGTTTATTGTCTGGGCAGGCAATACTGTTTGGAATTTATTGGAGATTATTTTTGCCGTTGTTGCTCCAGGTGTGATGCCTTACATCCAAAAAGCCGCCGGTGCTTTTAGAAGCATCCTGCAAAAGCCAATTGCTTTTGTAGGCAACCTGGTTCGGGCTGCAAAACGCGGTTTTCAACAATTTGCCGCGAAGATTGCCAAACACCTCAGAAACAGTCTGATTCAGTGGTTGACCGGGGCAATGGGTGCTGCCGGGCTTTATATTCCCCAAAGTTTTTCATTTCGTGAAATCATTAAGTTCGTTTTGTCTGTACTGGGTCTTACCTGGAAAAACATTCGAGTCAAGTTGGTTCGTGTCGTTGGAGAAGGCTCGGTGAAGGCGATGGAAACTGGTTTTGAGCTGGTTTCTACTCTGGTACGCGAAGGTCCGGCGGCAGCCTGGGAGAAAATAAAGGAAGGGCTTTCAAACCTGAAAGAAATTGTGATTACAGGCATCATGAATTTTGTGGTGACAAAAATTGTGCAAAAGGCAGTGTTAAAGCTCGTGATGATGATCAATCCTGCCGGAGCCGTCATTCAAGCCATTATTGCAATTTACAATACCATCATGTTTTTTGTTGAAAGGCTGCGACAAATCATCCAGGTTGCGACGGCCTTCATCAATTCTATTTCAGCCATTGCAAGCGGTGTGATCAAAGTTGCCGCAAACCGTGTCGAACAGACTTTAGCAGGCATGTTGACCTTGGCAATTAGTTTTCTGGCACGTTTTGCCGGTTTAGGCAAAGTCAGCACCACCATCATGAAAATCATCAATAAAATTCGGGCACCTATCAACAAAGCCCTGGACAAAATTGTTATCTGGATCGTAAAAATGGCGCGCAAATTGGGTCGTTTTGTTGCTCAGGCCGGTGTACCGAAAGATCCGAAGAAACGTTTGAAATTAGGAGTCGGTGCCGCTGTTAAAGCAGTCAACAAATTTGCAGGCAAGCGGGTTGGCAATGCCATACTAAAACCACTACTTTCCACCATCAAAATACGATATGGATTGACAAAATTGGAGACCGTAGCGAAAGGAGGCCTATGGCGTGTTTTTGGAGAGATTAACCCCACATCCATTAAAAAAACGGATGCGCTAACGCCGGATGGGGCCGCATCTGATACAGAGACAAATGGGACAGGAAGTATTGATTCCCCTACTTTGAATGAAGGGCGTGCAGGGACCGTAAGCGCAAATGTGGTCCCCACAACGAGTAATGGTGGCGGTCGTAGTTATATTGTGAATAGATCTCTATTTGAAAGATATGCTGTGCGGGAAGAAAAACCCAGTGTAAATTCGGGAAGACCCATCGTTATGTTTCGGGATATGGTTGGCGCACATCTTTTAAGTCAAAAGCTTGGAGGTCCTGGTAACGATTGGAATCTTGCTAATGCCACAAGGTCTTTAAATTCAGGAATGTCAAATGGAAGTGAAAAAGATGCAAAAGTTTACAAGGGTCAAAAAAAATACCAGTTCAAATATATCAGCAAGGCGACTTATCACAATAATGGCGCTGACAAACCCCCAGGATCTTCGGAAGAAGAAAATGCAATTCTTCAAGGATTAAGCAAGACTGAAAAAGAAAATAAGCTTTGGAAATGGCTCGGATTTTATTTTGCGGCTAAGATTGTTGTGACGATAAAAGACGTAAAGGACGCTTCAGGTAAAAAAGCTGTGAACGATAAAACTTATCCTGAATACACTTCTGACATTAAACGAGGCATTACACTTATTGATGGGCCATCGCCGCCTACAAACGCTGAACGTGTCTTTGAGGTGGCAAAAAACACTGCCGACAAAGATACAGGTAAAGTGATATCTCAAGCAAAAATCAGGGATATTGTCAGAATAAATTCCAATGAAATGAAGTCAGCATATGATGCCTTAGTCGCTAGCGGGAAGTTTAAAAAAGAGGGTAATTCCACTTTTATTGTCTAGCTTGTGATTGCAATACCTAGCCTCTTCATGAGAACGAAAAAAAAGGGGGGGGGGGAGAAAGTTACCCGACAAAGGTACTGATTGTCGACAGACGTACACCATAAATTAAGGG
>CAZRYI010000031.1:6085-13786 GCA_964604255.1 uncultured Nitrospirota bacterium | reverse complement strand
AGGAAATGTTCGATGATGGTGGGGGGAATAAATTCATTATTTGAGAGATGAAAATGGCGATAGAAAGACACAAGTCGGATTCAAGGGGTCTTGCTGATCATGGCTGGCTGAACAGCCATCACACTTTCAGCTTTGCAAACTATTACAATCCTGATCGTATGGGTTTTGGATTGTTGCGGGTACTTAATGATGATGTGGTGCAATCTGGCAGAGGCTTCGGGACACATCCCCACGAAAATATGGAAATTATTTCCATTCCCCTCAGTGGCTCGCTTCGACACAAAGATAGCATGGGCAATGAGCATATCATTCATGCAGGGGAAGTTCAGGTAATGTCCGCGGGAACAGGCATTACTCATTCAGAACAGAATCATTCAGAGACTGAGGCTGTAAACTTTCTTCAGATTTGGGTTCTACCCGGAGAGCAAAATATTACGCCTCGCTACGAACAAAAAGAGTTCCCCAAAGCAGGGCGGGCAAATTGCTTCCAGCAATTGCTCTCACCCGAACAAAATGCTGAGAGTCTATGGATTAACCAGAATGCTTATTTTTCGATGATCGACCTGGCGGCAACTCAATCCGCCCGGTACGCGTTGCATTCAAAAGAAAACGGGCTCTACCTCTTTATCATTTCCGGCAGCATCAAGGTCTTGTCTGTACAACTCTCAAAAAGAGACGGTGCGGGCATTTCTGATGAACAGGATGTTACGCTGAATGCCATTGAGGATGCTCAGATTTTATGTATGGAAATCCCCCTGAGGTAACTTGAGAAAACCATTCCCATTTTGAAAGGAGCACATCATGAGTGAAGAAATTATTAAAAACCTTGGTCCGCTAACAGCATTGGCAGGTACTTGGGAAGGCGATGCGGGGATTGACGTCTCTCGCATTCGTGGCGAAAAAAAGGAAACACCTTTTCGCGAAAAAATCGTATTTGAGCCACTTGGACCTGTTGTCAACGGCCCTCAAATACTCTATGGCCTGCGTTACACCATGACGGCCTGGCGATTAGGTGAAGATGATGCTTTTCACGAAGAGCTGGGGTATTGGTTGTGGGATGAAGGACGTAAACAGGTATTGCGTTGTTTTATGGTGCCGCGTGGCGTATTGATCAATGCGGGAGGCGCTGCCGAAACAGACAGCCAGGATTTTCATTTATCCGCCGAGGTGGGTTCGGAAACCTACGGTATTTTGTCGAATCAATACCTGGATTCTACGTATAAAACGATGAAGTACACCCTGGACATCCGTATCGAAAATCCAGAGACATTCTCTTACAAAGAAGATACGCAACTTTGGATACCGGTTGATCAGGCTATTTTCCATCACACAGATCAGAATACTTTATCTAAAGTGTGATTTTCAGCGGGAACTCTAACGAACCGGTCGGCCCGGCGGGATGGTTTCTGAGAAGCTTGCTAGGCCCAACACTTCTTTTCCGGCTGCGGCGAGTAACATGCCTTCGGACTTTTGTCCCATGATGGTCGCGGGCTGAAGGTTGGCAATCAGGACAACTTGTTTGCCGATCAGTTCTTCGGGTGCGTATTTTTTTGCAATGCCTGCGACAACCTGACGTTGTTCTGTGCCGATATCCACCTGTAACAACAACAGTTTTTTGGCACCTTCAATCTTTTGCGCTGTTTTCACAATGCCAACACGCAGGTCGAGCTTTGCGAAGTCGTCGATTGTGATCAAGGGTTTGATCGGGAGTGGCGCTGCTTCTTTTTTCTTTTTTGCCGGGGCGCTTTCTTTCTTTTCCTTGAGATTGATTCTGGGGAAAAGGGCTTTCCCTTTGGCAACAGTTTGACCGGCTGGCAGGTTTCCCCAACGACTCTGTTCTTTGAGGGTAAGCTCAGTGCTTTCGTCTGACAAACCCAGCTGTTTTGACATTTCTTTTGCAGCATCTGGCATGAAGGGGGCGATAAAAAGGGAGATGATTCGGATGGCTTCTGCGGTATAAAAGAGGACAGTCTGCAAACGCTCTTTTTTGTCTGGATCTTTGGCCAGGAGCCAGGGGGCTCCTTTTTCGATGTAGCGATTTGCTGAACGCACAACTTGCCAGATCTCAACCAATACCTTTTGAAATGCCAGCTCCGAAATGAGCAGCTCAACTTTGTCGTAAAGTCCCTCTGCATCAGCTTGCAGCGCTTGGTCTTCCGGCGTGCTTCCGACGATGACTTCTGGGGTCAATCCATCTGAAAAACGTTCCAGCATCGTGAGGGTTCTTGAAAGCAGGTTGCCAAGATCATTCGCCAGATCACTGTTGATGCGTTGACTCAGCGCATCGATAGAAAAATCACCATCCTGCCCGAAGGGAACCTGTCGCAGTAAAAAGTAGCGAAAAGCATCACGACCGTAAGTTGCAATCATCTCAGCAGGTTTAACAACGTTGCCTCTGCTTTTTGACATTTTTTCGCCAGCAATCGTCCACCAGCCGTGGGCAAAAAGCGTCTGAGGAAGTGGCAGATCCAAAGCCATCAATGTGGTCATCCAGTAAACGGCGTGTGTGGTCAGGATGTCTTTGCCGATGAGGTGTAGGTTTGCAGGCCAGCAGCTTTGAAATTCGGATTCCGACTGACCGTATCCGGGCGCCGTGATGTAGTTAACCAGCGCATCCAACCAGACATAACACACATAATCATGATCAAAAGGCAGGGGGATACCCCACGAAAGACGGTGAACAGGTCGCGAAATGCAGAGATCGCCCAGTGTTTGTTCCAGAAAACCCAGGACTTCGTTCCGCCGACTTTCAGGCTGAATAAAGCTTGGATTTTCAAGAATGTGCGTTTTAAGGCGATCGCGGTACTGACCCATTTTAAAAAAATAGTTGCGTTCCGAAAGGGCTTCCACTGCGCGACCGCAATCGGGGCAGTTTCCGTCAACAATCTCTTTTTCGGTCCAAAAACGCTCATCGGGTAGACAATACCAACCGCTGTAGGTATCGGCGTAGATTTCTTTTTTCGCCCAGAGTTGATTCAGGATGTTTGTGACGGTTTGTTTGTGGCGGTCTTCGGTTGTGCGAATAAAGTCGTCGTTGGAAATATTCAGTTCTTGCCAGAGGGTTTTGAAACCTGCAACCAATTCATCCGCATGGGCCTTGGGAGAAATTCCTCGCTTTTTTGCTGCTTGTTCGACTTTTTGACCATGTTCGTCTGATCCGGTGAGAAAAAAGACCTTCTTTTTTTGAAGGCGTTGGTAGCGTGCGAGCACGTCTGCGGCAAGCGTGGTGTAGGCATGTCCAATGTGGGGCACGTCGTTGACATAATAAATGGGGGTGGTGATGTAGTAGGTCTCTTTTGTCATATTTGTATTCCAAGATGGGGTGGTTTGAGTCCGTGAAGATGGGGAGATTTCAGTGTTTTAAGCGGAGTGATCGACGAGCACCTTCAATTCTTTTCCTGCTTTGAAGAAGGGGACTTTTTTCGGGGGAACGGTGACCACTTCCCCTGTTTTTGGGTTGCGCCCTTCTCGCATCCGGCGATGTCGAATGCGAAAGCTGCCAAACCCTCTGATCTCGATTTTTTCGCCATCCGACAGGGCTTCCTTGATGCTCTGAAAAATCGTATTGACCATGATTTCGATCTCACCACGTGTTAAATCATCAAATTCCTGTGAGATATTATCGATCAATTCCGCTTTTGTCATGACTGCTCCTTACTTCGTCAGAGATTGCTCAGGTCAAAAAGAAAACAGGTAATGCATCCCCACCGATGCTGAAGGGAGGCGTGGTGCAGACCATCCTGCCGGTAATCGCCCTTCCAGTAGTTCAAGAAAAGGGGTCTTTTCCTTTTTTTCGACGACTTCAGGTTTCCCCTCTATGCCTGCGAGTTCAGCCGCCCAAGTAATGGCGGCTTCCAAACTACCCAGTTTGTCTACAAGGCCCAGGTCTTTTGCCTGGCGTCCGCTGAAGATGCGACCATCGGCCAGTTTACGAACGGTCTCAATTTTTAATGATCTACCCTCGGCAACTGCTTCTATAAATTGATGATGCACATCATCCAGCACGTTTTGCAGGATGGCTCGTTCTGCTGGTTTCATTTTGCGAAAGGGGGAACCGACGTCCTTGTTTTTGCCACTTTTGATCGTGACACTTTCGACGCCGATCTTTTGCATCAAACCTTCCAGGTTAGTGAGTTCCATGATCACGCCAATGCTGCCCGTTAAGGTACCGGGATTCGCAACGATCATGTCAGTGGCAGCGGCAATGTAATACCCCCCTGAGGCGGCGACGGAGCCCATCGAGGTGACAACCTTTTTTTTGCCTTCGGCCTGAATCTCTTTCAGGGTATCGTAGATTTCCTGGGAAGGTGCAACTGCGCCGCCGGGGCTATCCACTCGCAGCAAAATCGCTTTGATATCATCATCCTTCTGATAAACACGAAGTAATTTAATGACTTCTCGCGAATCGACAATCACCCCTTCAACCCGGATCAGTGCGACTTTTTCACGACTCTGCCATCCAGACTCGCCACTGCCTTTCAGCGAAACCACATAGATAAACGAAAAAAAAAGTGCTGAGAAAAGCAGGAAATAGAAAGCGCCGACCAGGATCGACTTTTGCTGAAACAAGCGTCGTGTGCCCCGCTTAGCTTGAAAGGCAGCCTGCTTCCAAGAAGCAGGCTGCCGGTGAAGTGAGTATGTTTACTCTTTGTCTGTTGAGTCTTGTTGTTTCTTAGTGATTCTGCTGGCAATTGCGCCGAGAGAATGATCCGGGCCGCTCTGCGAACGGTGGAAGGTATCCAGCGCATCTTTTTCAGAATCGCGTCTCAGACCCTTAATCGTGAGACCAATTTTGCGCTCACTGGTATCGATTCGACTGATACGTGCTTCAACCTCGTCGCCGATGTGGTACTTATCTTCAACCCGATCCGGCGGCTCAATGCCCACTTCGCTGATGTGAACCAAACCTTCAACATTTTCTTCCAGGGCGACAAAAATACCAAAATCAGTGATTTTGGTGACTTTTCCCTTAACAGTACCACCCTTACGATATCTTTTTGGAATGTCCACTTCCCAGGGATCGCCCGAAAGTTGTTTGTAACCAAGCGAGATGCGTTCTTTGTCACGATCCACTTTCAAAACGATGGCATCAATCACATCACCTTTTTTAAAGGCTTCCGAAGGATGTCTGACATGGCGGGTCCAGGAGATATCAGAGATATGAATCAAGCCATCAATCCCTTTTTCCAATCCGACAAAAACGCCAAAGTCGGTAATGCTCCGAATTTCCTTGCCTTCGATCTTGGTGCCCGGCGGATATTTGCGTTCAACCACTTCCCAGGGATTCGGTTCGACCTGCTTCATACCGAGGGAAATTTTTCGGGCTTTGCGATCCACGCTCAAAATGACGGCACTGACGATATCCGCAACTGAAACCACTTTGGAAGGATGTTTGACCTCGTGGGCCCATGACATTTCAGAAATATGGACAAGCCCTTCAATGCCCGGTTCAAGCTCCACGAAGGCACCGTAATCGGTAAGGCTGACGACTTTTCCTTTGACTTTCTTTGTCGCAGGATAGCGGTTTTCAACATCACCCCAGGGATCGGGCACTTTCTGTTTGGTACCGAGAGAGACACGACCAGAGCTTTTGTCGTATTTCAAAACAACGACTGCAACCTTGTCTCCGACGATGAAGAGTTCAGAAGGATGACCCACCCGGCCCCAGGACATGTCTGTAATGTGAAGCAGACCGTCAATGCCGCCAAGATCAATAAAGGCACCGTATTCGGTGATATTTTTCACGATACCGTCAATCAACTGGCCTTCTCGAAGAGAAGAGAGCGTCAATTCGCGTTTTTTGTTGCGTGATTCTTCAAGCAGCACACGGCGGGAAACAACAATATTACCCCGTTTGTGGTTCATCTTGATAATCTTCATCGGATAAGTCTCACCGATGAGGTGTTCAAGATTTCTCACTGGCCGCAGGTCGATTTGAGAACCGGGTAAAAATGCTTTGACCCCGATATCGACAATCATGCCGCCTTTGATGCGAGAAAGAATC
Organism: uncultured Nitrospirota bacterium; assembly: GCA_964604255.1. GTDB lineage: Bacteria > Nitrospirota > Nitrospiria > SBBL01 > JAADHI01 > JAJDBU01. Next base: position 7,782 of record CAZRYI010000031.1, on the reverse strand, counting down.
TTGGCTTCAATCACCGCTTCGTTTTTGTGAATCTCTTCAATCTCTTTCCAGATTCGCATCCGGTCGGCTTTTTCTTTTGAAAGCACGACATTGCCGTCACGATTTTCTCGTTCCTCAAGATAAACAGCCACCGCACTGCCGACCTCAAGTTTTTCGTATTCTTCCGGCTTGAATTCTTCCCGAGGAATGACACCTTCCGATTTATAACCGATGTCGATCAACACACCGTCCCCTTCAATGCCCATGACGATACCGTCGAGGACACTGCCCTCTTCCATATCTTTGAATGTCGCGGCATAAAGCGCCTCCATTTCAGTACGTTCCTGAAGTGCTTCTGCGCTGATCTCTTCTTCCTCTTCGTGCTTTCTTTTCTTTACTTTCGTCATTGGAATGATTTTCTCCCTGTTGGCAACATTGCGCTTACACGATTTACGAACTACTTACAACTGCTCTAAATACTGAACCACTTCCTGAATAATCCAATCCGGGGTGGAGGCGCCAGCCGTCACACCGACTTTTTCAAATCCGACAAACCAGTCTTTTTTAATCTCTTCGGCTGTTTCAATATGATAAACGGGCACATTGTGTGATTCACAGATCTTCGCCAGATGGGTTGTATTTGCAGAATTCTTCCCGCCGACCACAACAACACTCTCGACCTGCGTTGCCAGGATTTCGGCCTCGGTTTGCCGGTCTTCGGTTGCGTAACAGATGGTATTAAAAACTTTAACTTCTTCACAGATCTCAAGGCACTTTACGACAATTTCACTGAATTTTCTATAGGTTTGCGTCGTTTGTGAAATAATACCGATCCTTTTTTTAGGGAATTTATTCAGGTGGGCCTTGATTTCCTCAAAGGATTCGCTCACCAGAATCTCGCCCCCGGCATGTCCTAAGACAGACTTTGTTTCGGGGTGATTCCGGTCTCCGACCATGATGACCTGATAGCCTTCTGAGACCAGTTGTTTTGCATTTTTTTGTGCATTTGTGACAAAAGGACAAGTCGCGTCAATGACCTTGAGACCTTTTGTTTCAGCATCGTCAAGCACCTGAGAAGAAGAAACACCGTGGGAGCGAAAAATGACCACCCCATCCTTAATTTCAGAAAGGGATTCAACACGCTTCACCCCTTTTTTTGCTAACTGTCCGACGACTTGAGGATTGTGGATCAAGGGCCCAAGACTGTGAACCCCTTCGGAGTATTGATCTGCCGCATCATTTGCCAGTTTGACGGCTCTTTTCACACCAAAACAGAAACCAGCGTGTTCTGCTAAAACAACTTCCATATCAATTAAAACCTGCAATAAGCTACAAAAACAATGGGTTCAGCCGACATTTTCCTGCTCTTTTTCAAGTTCGGCAATCTTTCCCATAATTTCTGCCGAGATTGTACCATAAAGATTTCTTGCTTGCATCTCTTCATTACTCGCATTTTTGAATCGTGAATTGAAGTCGATTGGCTTTCCAAAACGAATGGTCACCTGCCTGAAAATTGGAACCGGATGTGTGCCTTTAATGTAGGCTGGCACCACTTTTGCCCCAGAGCCAGCAATGACCCAGCCAATGCCCGACCTGCCTTTTTGCAATCGCCCGTCCTTGCTACGTGTTCCCTCAGGGTAGAAAGAAAGCAGTCGTCCTGCTTTGAGTCGGTTGATTGCCTCTTCGATTGCTTTATTGTCCCCCTTACCACGCCGGAT
>CAZRYI010000031.1:0-5985 GCA_964604255.1 uncultured Nitrospirota bacterium | reverse complement strand
ATATGGGCAATACGATAAAGCATTATTCAGGAAGCTCTGCAAGGGACTCCGCAAGAGACTCTGATTGAACAGCAAGGGCCTCATCAATCTTTAGAAACATGGTTTCGACAACTTCCTCTGCACTTAAAAAAGTGGAATCAATGAGGGTTGCATCCGCAGCGCGTTTTAGCGGGGAACACAAGCGCTGGCTGTCTTTCAAATCCCGTGCAGCCAAGGTCTGCGTGGTGGTTTTAGGGTCACTTTTGACCCCTGCTTTTTCGAGATCCTGATAGCGCCGTCCCCCTCGCACCGAAACATTCGCATCCAGAAAAAACTTTATGGGTGCTTCAGGAAAAACAACCGTACCGATGTCACGGCCTTCAGCCACAATACCCCCTTTTTCCCCGATGCTGCGTTGAATCGACAACAGTTTTTTTCGCACACCGGGAAAGGCTGAAATAATTGCCGAAGCCTTCGTGACTTCCGGTTTTCTTAAAAAGGGCGTTACATTGTGACCGTCCACAAAGACTTCTGTTGCCTCCCCCTTGAGCGAAAGACGCATCTCAAGCCCTTTACAGGACTGCTCTACAGCTGAAGCACAATCAATATCGACTTTCTCTTCGAGCATTTTCCAGGCCATTGCGCGATAAAGTGCGCCGGTATCAAGGTAGTTATAAGTCAGGCGTCGGGCCAGCGTTTTTGCTGCGGTACTTTTTCCCGCCCCCGCCGGACCGTCAATCGCAATAATGAGTTTTTTCGTCAAGACAATCCCACGCTCTACTTTGACAAGGCAGAGAGCTGTTCAATAAAACCCGGAAAAGAGGTATTGATGCAATCAAGGTCATCAATACAATTCCCACCCTTTGCCAATAAACCGGCAACCGACATGGACATCGCAATACGATGATCCCCCGCCGTAAGGCAGTCGCAGCCTTGCCACTGGGCTTTCCCCTCAATGCGCATCCCGTCATCATAGGTTTCTACCGCCACACCCATGCCGCGCAAAGCCGCCGCCATAGACGCGATCCGGTCACTCTCTTTGACGCGTAGTTCACGCGCTCCGCGAATGATCGTTTCACCTTCCGCCCGTGCTGCCGCAATGCAAAGAATGGGAAATTCATCAATGGCTCGTAACATCATCGCCCCGTCAATTTCAATGCCGTGGAGCGGGCTGGATCGAACAAGCAGGGTGGCGAGAGGTTCGTTGCAGGCACTCTCCTGCGTTTCAATTTGAATATCAGCCCCCATTTTCAGCAGGATGTCGAGAATACCCGTTCGAGTCGGATTGACGCCGACATTAAGCAGGGTGATTTCAGAGCCGTCGATGATCGTTCCGGCAACAAGAAAAAAAGCCGCGGAGGAAATATCCCCCGGCACCACGATTTTTTTCGCGGAAAAGACTGTCCCGCCGGTCACACTGGCTCCGCCATTTTTTCGCTCAAAGGGAATGCCGAAGTACTGGAACATGCGTTCGGTATGGTCACGGGATCGACCCGGTTCGTAAACCGTCGTCGCCCCCTCAATGCTTAAACCCGCAAGCAAAATAGACGACTTCACCTGGGCGCTGGCAATGGGCTGTGTGTATTCAATCGGAGAGAGTTTTGTGCCCGATATGGCAAGCGGGGCATATTGTCCCTTGGATCGCCCTGAAATCTCCGCGCCCATCATGCGCAAGGGATCGACGATCCGTTGCATCGGGCGACTACGCAGGGAGGCATCTCCACTTAAAACTGAAAAGAACTTTTGTCCGGCGAGTAAACCCGTCATCAAGCGCATCGTCGTACCGGAATTGCCGCAGTCAATGACATCGGCAGGCTCTTGCAAGGCAAAAAGCCCCTTTCCCTTGATGTGCAGGGTCGGTTGTTCCGCATGCTGTGTTGTGGCAATTTCAAGACCCATTGCCTGAAATGCTGCTATCGTCCGCTCACAGTCCTGCGAAGGCAGGTAGCCGATGATTTCACTTTTCCCCTCTGCCAGGGCAGCGAGCATGATCGCACGATGGGTAATGGATTTGTCGCCGGGAACGGTCAGCTCGCCTCGAAGCGGCTTGATTTTTGGGGTTTTATTCACTGAAAATCGTCCTACTTTGAAGGGGCTTTTTCCCGAATAATTTTTGCCCGTTCAAAGAGTGCCAGCAGTCCGGGGCCGTTTTCCGCAGCGATTTCTTTTTTAATTTTTTCGATGGTTTCCTGATAAAAATCAATGGACTCTAACATAGCGACTTTATTGTATAGAAAAATGTCGCGCCACATTTCAGGAGAACTTTCTGCGATGCGCGTGAAATCCCGCAGCCCCCCGGCAGAATATCGCACCGGGTCAAGCTTCGCGACTTCGGGGTGACTCAGGGTTTCCATCAAGGCATAGGCAACAAGATGTGGCAGATGGCTTACCATGCCCAAAATACGGTCGTGATCGAAGGGATCAATCTGCGGCACTTTTGCCCCGACAGCCTCCCAAAGCGCAGACACTTTACTGACAGCCTCCTGATCGCTCTGCGCTGTCGGTGTAATAATCGTCTGACATCCCTGAAACAAGGTGCCGGTTGCTGCGAGCACACCCGATTTTTCACGACCTGCAATGGGATGCGCGCCGACAAAGTGAACCCCTTCCGGCATGAGGGCTTCGATTTCCGTGACCAACTCACCTTTCACACTGCCGACATCGGTAACGATGGTCCGTGCTTTTAAATAAGGGGCCAGGGCCTGACAGAGTTTTTTAAAAGTACCAACGGGAGTTGCCAGCACCACCAAATCGGCGTCAGCAACGGCTTTAGGCAGGGTTAGAAAGTACCGATCAATGGCATTGAGAGAGACAGCTTTGTGCAGTGCCCCGCGCCGTCGCCCATAACCTACCACCGTTTTAACGGCCTTTTTCTTTTTTGCTGCAAGCCCCAAAGACCCGCCGATCAATCCGACGCCAATAATCGTCATCTGCTTAAAAATCAATCAAATCTCCTTTTAAATAAAGGACACAAAACATCGCGCCCTACACACTAAGGTGTCTTATGATGTAGTTATAAAGTCCGTCCCACTGCGGTGGCGATTTTTCGTAACTCGCCCATGAGTTGATTAAAATCCTTTGGCAGCATGGCCTGATCTCCATCGCAAAAGGCCTCTTCCGGTTTTGAATGCACTTCGATCATTAAACCGTCCGCACCGGCGGCGATGGCCGCTTTCGCCATTGCCGGAATCAAGTCGGTGTGGCCCACGGCATGGCTCGGGTCAATGATGATGGGCAGGTGAGAACGCTTTCTGAGGACTGGAATGGCTGAGAGATCCAGCGTATTTCTCGTCGCTGTCTCAAAGGTGCGAATCCCGCGTTCGCAGAGAATAACCTTTGCATTGCCTGCAGCCAGAATATATTCGGCTGAGAGCAGTAATTCTTTAATGGTCGCAGAAAGCCCTCTTTTCAGCATCACAGGTTTGTCTTGTGCGCCGACCTCCGCAAGTAAGCGGAAGTTCTGCATGTTTCGGGCGCCGATTTGTAAAATATCGGCATGTTTGGCCATCAAGGGCATGTCGCGTGGATCAAGCACCTCTGTGATCACGGGAAGTCCCGTTAATCGCCTGGCTTCACTCAGGTATTCCAAACCCTCTTCTCCGAGCCCCTGAAAAGAGTAGGGAGAACTGCGGGGTTTGAAGGCGCCGCCGCGTAATATGCTTGCGCCACCTTTTTTGATTTGTGAGGCGATTGAAGTCAGCAAGTCCTTGTTTTCGACGGAGCAGGGACCGGCCATGACAACAATATGTTTGCCTCCGATCTGGATACCGCCCACATCAATGACCGTATCCTCTTTTTTGAAATCGCGGCTGACCAGCTTGTAGGGCGATAAAATCGGCAAGGCTTTTTCGACACCCGGCAGAGCAGCAAGCGGCTGTTTTTGCAGCACACGTTCATCCCCGATCACGGCGATGACGGTACGTTCTTCACCCAGCAGCACATGGGGCGTGAGTCCCGCGTCTTTGATGAATTTGATGATATGTTCTCTTTCCTGCTCACTTACCTTTGGTTTTAAGACAATGACCATTACGCAAGCCCTCCCTCATCAAATGATGGCCGACTCTCTAATAACAAAAGCGCCTTTTTTAAAGCGCGGATAAAACGCCGATTTTCTTTTTGCAAACCAATGCTAACCCGAAGCGCCCCATCATCAAAATGACGGATGATGACGCCCTGCTCCAGCAAGGCCCTTTGAATTTTTGCTCCGATTTCGGGGGTATTCTCCGGCACTTTGAAATAAATAAAATTGGCCTGTGTGGGGGTATAAAGAATCCCCATGTTTTCAAATTGGCGCGTCAGATACGCCATGCCCTCTTGATTCACACTCCGAGACCGTGAAAAATGCCGCTCATCCGCCAGGGCCGCAAGCGCCCCTGCCTGAGCAGGTAGATTGGTATTGAAGGGTTGCCTCACCTTATTCATATGAGCAATTAGCGCCGGATGACTGATGCCATAGCCAATACGCAGACCCGCTAAACCGTAAATTTTTGAAAAAGTGCGCAGCATGATGATCGGTGCACCCTCATTTAAAAGGGCAATCGACAAGGGGAAAGCAGGGTCTGTCACATATTCTGCATAGGCTTCATCAAAAACAACCAATACATGATTCGGCAGTGTCGATAAAAACGTTCTGACCACTTCGTGATGGACGATAGTTCCGGTCGGGTTGTTCGGATTGCAGATAAAAATCAACTTCGTTTTTGGCGTGACCGCCTCGGCCATTTTTGCCAAGTCATGTTTATCTTCGCGAAGCGGTATGCGGACGATTTTGCCCTGAGCACCCTGAACCATCAGCCCATAGAGGGAAAAAGAGGGCACTGCCATGACAACCTCGTCACCCGGCACCAAGAATGTTCTAACGAGCAACTCAATGATTTCGTTTGAGCCATTGCCAAGCAATACTTGCTCCGAACTGACCTTCCATTGATCCGCAAGCGCTTGTTTGAGTTGATGGCCCCCTCCGTTCGGATAACGTCCGATTTGTTTGAGTTGACTGCGAATGGCAACCAAAGCGCTTTGAGATGGCCCCAGAGGGTTTTCGTTCGAGGCCAGTTTAATGGAACCTGTGAGCCCGAGTTCCCGCTCTAATTCTTCAATCGGTTTTCCCGGCACATAGGCTTTGATTTCTTTGATATCGGAGCTGACTTGAATCACGGCTTTTTAGCGTCCTTCCTTTTCTTCCGCAGCGGGATAAGAACCGAGGATTTTTAAAGACGCAATTTGGGGTTGCAGGGCCTCTAAAACAGTCGAAATCCGCTCATCTGCCACATGACCTTCCATATCGATATGGAAAAGATATTCCCAGGCTTTCTTTTTGGAGGGGCGCGATTCGATCTTTGTCAGGTTGATTCCTTCATCGGAAAAATGTCGTAATATTTTGTAGAGGGCACCCGGTTGATCTTTAATCGACACGATGACCGAGGTCTTGTCCTTACCTGTAGGGGAAGACATCTTTTTTGAGATAACCAGAAAACGGGTAATATTGCGAGCATTGTCCTCGATCCGCTGTTTCAGGATGGGCACCTGGTAAATCTTGGACGCAATTTCCGAGGCGATTGCCGAAGCGCTTGCATCTTTCTGGCAAAGCTGGGTCGCAATGGCGGTACTTGCAACTTCGATCAAGGGCACATTCGGAAAATTCGCTTCTAAAAAAGAAGCACATTGGGCGAGGGGTTGAGGGTGTGAATAAACACGTTTAATCTCTTCCAGCGCATTGGCTTTTGAAAGCAGGTAGTGTTTCACATCCAACAGAAACTCTCCGTAGATCTTAAGATGTGAATCCACGAAGAGATCAAGTGTGTGGTTCACCACCCCTTCGGTTGAATTTTCAATCGGCACAACACCGAAATCGGCCTGTCCGCGCTCCACTGCATCAAAGACCCCCTTAATACTGTCGGAGGGCAGTTCGGAGACCGAAGTACCAAAACGCTGCAAACAGGCAAGGTGGGAAAAAGTCGCACGAGGCCCTAAGAAGGCCACCTTGACGGGTGATTCCAGAGAGAGTGA
>CAZRYI010000030.1:5073-13807 GCA_964604255.1 uncultured Nitrospirota bacterium | reverse complement strand
GAAGCTTTCACGACAGAGCGACAAAAACTTGACACATTTGAGATGAGCGGCTAAGCTTTTGTCGAATAGACCGACAATGAATAAATGATAAAAAAACGGTTCGAGCCGAATATTCAGTACTTTAATCAAGCATTTGCGCTGATCAGCGACGGATTGCTGCTCCATGACAAGAAGGGTGCTCCGCTCTTTGCCAATGCGCCCTTCTGTCATATATTTGGCGCTTCGGAGCGTGAAATTCTAGACAAGGGCCTCAATAGACTTTTCCCGCCCGAAAGCCTCAGTCGCTTTCAAAAAAAAATTCTGCCCGAATCCGAGAAATTCGGCATCGGCAAAGAAGAGCTCGAAGGCATCAATCAAGCAGACATTCGCTTCCCGCTCTCAATCTCAACCGTTCCGGTTAAAGATGACAGCGGACAAATTACCGGTTATGCCTCCTTGTGCCAGGATCTCTCTGAGGAGATGGAAATACGGAGACGACGCCTGCACTCCGAAAAACTGGCCGCCATTGGTGAAATGCTTGCAGGTGTTGCCCATGAGTTAAACAATCCGCTCACTTCCGTCGTCGGCTTTTCAGAACTGCTGCTGCGCAAACGGGTCAGCCCGGAGATCAAACGTCAGCTTCGACGCATTTCATCCGAGGCCATTCGAACCTCAAAAATCGTGCAAAACCTGCTGTCCGTTGTACGCTCGCACAAACCGGAAAAGGTTTTGGTTGGCGTGAACGGCGTCTTGCTTAATGTGTTGGAACTCAAGAGCAGGCAGCTCCACGTCGATAACATCCGAATCATCAAACGACTGGCCGATGACGAAACCCTGCCAAAGGTCGTCGGGGACTATCAACAGCTCATTGAAGTCTTCCTTAACATCATCAATAACGCCCATCAAGCCATGAACGCTGATCGTGGCAAGGGCAGCCTCAGCCTCGAAACCTATGCAAACCAGGGCGCGGTGATGATCCGAATCAGCGATACCGGGCCGGGTATCGACCAGACAATCAGAGCAAAACTCTTTCAACCTTTTTTTACGACGAAAAAAAGCGGCACTGGACTGGGATTGAATATCTGCCAAAAAATCATCAGAGCACATGGTGGCAATATCACACTGGAACAATCCCGACGAAGAGGCTGCACCTTTGTGATTTGCCTGCCCATTGCAGAGGATCAACTGGCCCTGGCTACAGCCTTTCCGACACTACCGGAAGTCCCTGAAAAACAACTCAAAATCATGGTCATTGATGACGAGGAAATCATTCTGGATCTGCAATTTCACCTCTTGACGCAGATGGGACACAAACCCACACTCTTTAAATCGGCCACTGAAGCCATTGCCAATCTGGAAAACCATCACTATGACCTGATTCTTTCCGACATCAAAATGCCGAGAATGACAGGCATCCAGTTTTACGAATTTTTAAACCTGCACCACCCGGCGCTTTGCAAGCGGATCATTTTTATTACGGGAGATATTCTGAGCAATGCCAGCACGCGTTTTTTAAACTCACATCAGCTACAAGTACTTCACAAACCCTTTGTGCTGAAACAGCTCGAAGAGATCATTCATCAAAAATTGGGAAGCCTATCAGATGATTAAAAAACGGATCTTGGTTGTTGAAGATGATGAGGGCGTGCGGGATACCCTCGTCACCCTGCTTGAAGAAGCCGGTTATGAAACGGCATCCGCCGCTGACGGGCCCCCGGCAATGCAACTGGCAACATCAGAGTCTTTCCAGCTCTACATGATTGACCTGCAACTGCCGAGCATGGATGGCATCGAAGTCATGAAGAAAATCAGAGGAATCGACTCCGAAGCCTGCTGCATTGTACTGACCGCCTACGCAACCATTGAACTCTCCGTCAAAGCAATGCGGGCGGGCGCTTTCGACTTCATCGCAAAACCCTTCCAAATTGATGTTGTCTTGAGCCTGGTCAAAAAGGCCCTCGAATTCAAACGCCTGAAAAACGAAAACCTCTCCCTTCATCAAATGGTTCGCGACAAATACCGTTTTGAAAACATGATCGGCTCGTCCCCGGCAATGAACAAGGTCTATGAATATATCGAGCGGGTTTCCGACAGCGACAGTACAATTTTAATCCAGGGGGAAAGCGGCACCGGAAAAGAGGTCGTTGCCAAAACCATCCATTTCAACAGCAATCGCAGAAACAAACCTTTTGTCCCAATCAATTGCGGAGCCATTCCTGAAAGCCTGCTGGAAAGTGAACTCTTCGGCCATGAAAAAGGGGCCTTTACCGGAGCAACTTCCTCCAGAACCGGACGTTTTGAGATGGCCCACGGCGGCACACTTTTGCTGGACGAAATCAGCGAAATGCCGATTTCACTGCAAGTCAAACTGCTTCGGGTCTTGCAGGAGCAAACCTTTGAACGGGTCGGCGGTGTCCGCTCAATTCATACCGATGTACGCATCCTTGCCGCGACCAACCAGGATCTGGAAGAAGCCATCGCACAAAAACGATTTAGAACCGACCTCTACTATCGCCTCAACGTCATTCCTATTAACATCCCGCCGCTGCGAAAACGGAAAGAAGACATTCCTTTGCTCGTTGATCATTTTTTAAAAAAGTTCAACAAAAAACAAACGAAAAAAATTCCCGGCCTAACTGAGGATGCCGTAAAAATCCTGCTCAATTATTACTGGCCCGGCAACATCAGGGAACTTGAAAACCTGATCGAACGCATGGTGGTCTTAAAATGGGAAGACGGCCCGATCACAGCAGAGGATGTCCCTGAAAAGCTGGTTCGCTCACGACGACGCGCCTTTCCCTTCCAGTTTGAACTCCCAGAAGAAGGCATCGTCTTTTCAGAAATCGTCTCCTCCTTTGAAAACCAGATCCTGGATCAGGCCCTGGCAAAAGCAAAAGGCGTTAAAAACCAGGCCGCACAATTACTGAAAATGAATCGCACCACCCTCGTCGAAAAACTCAAAAAAAGACGCACAATCAACCCACCCCCACCCGACATTGACCCCAAAGCCAGCCTCAACCGATTTTATCGGGATGAATAAATCCGATAACGGTTAAGCCCATAAACACAATTCCTCCTTGACTCCATCGTCAAAGCCTTGACGACCAATGATTCAATTAAACCCCTTTCCTCTGCTTAAACTGCCGGAAACCTGACGGCATTGAATTTGCTTTGTAGCCAGAACGACACAAAAATCGGCTTAAGGCATAGAGATGCGTTTCGTTTTTCTGATTATCACACTGGGTTTTGGAGGCCTCTTTTTTTCAACGGCGCTTCATGCAGATGTCCTGCACCCGGCAATTGATCATCACCAGTTTATTCCGAGTGATCCGGCCTTTGATGCGGTGAAAAAGGCTTATAAAGAATTTAATTATCCAGAAGCCATCCATCTCACAAAAAAGCTCAGAAGACAAAAAAAAGACCTGAAAATTGCGAAAGTGGCAACTTTTCTGCTCGGAGACATTTATTTCGATATCGCCAGCAATGGCCGGCCCTTGGAATATAAACGAGCCCTCATAGCCTTCCAAGGTGCCCGATCAAGATATCGAGATTCTGAAGAAGCCATTCGCGCCCTCTGGAAAATCGGAACAGTCTACTTGCGGCAACGTCTTTTCTACGAAGCCCTGGCCTCATTCAACATGATTCTTAAAAAACATTCACAAAGCCGTTTTATCATTGCTGCCCAATTCGGAAAGGCACAGACCTTTTTGACATGGAAAAAATATGACAAAGCCATCACAGAATATGACTCGATTGACCCAACAAAACTGAAGCACGCCGAAAAAATGGCCCTTTTGCTGGGTTACGGCGATACCTATCAACAAATGAACATGGTGAATATGGCCTATCGATATTACAAAATGGTACCGATCAATGATGCCATTCTCCAAAAATTACCTGTCACCATTTTTCAGTACGGCATCTCTGCGCTGCGATCCGGGGATTATCGACGGGCTATCACCCTGCTCTCCATTCTCCAAAACCGCTATCCCGGTGGACCCGATACCCTTCAGGCACTGGCTCGCATTGGGGATGCCTGGCGTTTACAAGGCATGAGCCATCGTGCAAACAACATTTATAAGCTGGTCAGGAGATCACAAAAGCACAATACAAACGGTCAGATCGCTAAAATCATCGCCGAGCTTGGCACACTTCATTTGGCAGGCTGCTCGCCAAGACCCATTTTGCTCAGTGAGAGCGATTGCAAAAAAATGAAGCCGCTAAGCAGTAAAGCTGGTTTGGCAGCCCTCGAAAGAATCGCACAAAAAGCGAAGGTTTTATTTTCAAGTTTCGACAATCCGACACCGCGCACCCGACTTCACCTTGTTGAAGGAATACTATTCGAAACGATCACAGGGCTGGAACAGCACAAAGCCTATACCTTTTCACTTCAGATTAAGGAACAATTCCTTAAGAAAAAAATTCACAAAAACACTCGAAAAAAAATTGAAGGCTCCCTGCAACAAACAGTCATCCAGGCAACTTCACAGTTGCTGGAGGAAGATGAGCCCGTTGCTGTTTTGACCACATTTTTTGGACATCGCAGTCAATATTCGGGAGAAATTTTAAACAGCCACACTGGGCTTCAAATTGGTATTCGCCTGACAAAAGCAGGTTTTTATCAGGAAGCAGCGGACATTCTGAGACCTATCGCCGAATTGAAACACAACGAGACTTTGGGAGATGCCCTTTATTATCTCGTCAAAGCGAACTACGGACTTGGGAAATATCAAGCCGCTGAACAGAACCTGAAACGCTACATCAAAACCTATCCCTCAAGTCAGAGAAAGGCAGCACTGCTCATTCTCTCGGCAGAAATCTCCGAGCATGAGGGCCTTCGCAAGCAGGCGATTAAAAAATACCGTGCGTGGCTTAAACAATATCCTCAGGATAAACGGGTACAAAAAATCCGTCTCGCCCTGGCCCGAAACCACGAACAAGATGGAGACCTGCCCCAGGCCATCACCAGCTATTTAAAAGTCGTGAAGGCCGGAGGGACAAAGGTCGCCAAATTTCAGCTCAAAGCTGCCGACCTTTATTTCAGACTTGCAAAATATCGAGAGGCCGCCAGTTATTATGAAAAAAGCCTCAAGATCAGCGAAGCAGGCCCTCAAAAAGAATGGGCACAGGTTCAGCTTGCAAACAGCTACGCCGCGCTGGGACAACAAAACTTAGGCAGACCCCTTTTTACGCAATTGGTGGAACAGGCAACAGACGACATCATTAAAGGCTTTTCGGAGCAAAAATTAGCGCTAGAGGATCAATAGTTATGAGTGAATATCAAGAGACACAAGGCACTGCGGTAGCAGAAGACATCGACACTTTACACAAAGCCTTCAAACAATTTAATGCAAGTGCCTCAGAGCTTGAGCAGAGCTATCGCCTGTTACAAGCAGAAGTCGGCCACTTAAAACAGGAGCTCAGCGAAAGCCATCTTGAAAAAGAACGCCTGCGCGAAGAGGTGGAACGCAATCACCGACTTGCAGTGGTGGGAGAAATGGCGACAAAGATGGCACATGAATTGAGGAATCCACTCGGCAGCATCGAGCTTTTTGCCGGACTCCTGAAAAAAGCACTTGCAGGAAATCCCGGGAAACAACTTTGGGCCGACCACCTTAAAACAGCGGTTGCTTCAATGGATTACGCCATCACCAACCTGCTGCTTTTTACAGGCAAACCCCATGCGGAATGCAGAAAAGTCGATCTGACGATGCTGATTGAAAGCCTACATCCCTTTATCGCCCATCGCCTGAAGCAGAACCAAATTGATTGGGAAAACCAAATCACAGCCCCGCAAAGCTGTTGGTGCGACGAAGATTTGATGCGTCAGGTTCTGCTCAACCTCATCATCAATGCCATTGACGCCATGCCAAGAGGTGGACGGTTGAGGCTTTCGGCTGAAACATCGCTGCAAACACAGGCAGGCACGATCATCGTAATTTCCGACACCGGCACCGGGATGCCAAAAGAGAGTATTCCCCATATCTTCGACCCCTTTTTTACCACAAAAAAAACCGGCACCGGCCTGGGACTCTCCATTGTGCAAAATGCCGTCGCTGCCCATAGCGGCAGCATACAAGTGGAAAGTTCAGAACAGGGCAGCCGTTTCACCCTTCATCTGCCCAGTGAGGTCGGCTAATGCAGGACAAACAACATACGCCCTTAATCCTCATCGTTGATGATGAACCTTCAATGCGTCTGGCAGTCAGCGCCTCGCTGGATGGACTTGGATTTCGCATTCTCAGTGCCGCCAACGCAGAAGAAGGTCTTCAAATATTGGAAAGCCACGCGACGAGAGAAAATATCGACCTGGTTTTAACCGATTTAAAAATGCCTGGCATGAGCGGCATTGATTTTTTTCATCAGGCAAAAACGGCCTGGCCGCAAATTCCCGTCATCATGATGTCGGCCTTCGGCACCGTACCCGAAGCCGTTGAGGCCATGAAAGCCGGTCTGCTGGATTACCTGGTTAAACCTTTTTCCGAAGCATCCCTGCTGGAAGCTGTTTCAAAGGGGCTGTCTCTTCAAACAAACAAGCCAACAGCCCAGACAGCATCACGAAGACAGCGTAAGCGTTCCGAACGCAGCATCATCACTGAAGATCCTGAGATGCTGAAGATGCTGAAGATGGCCCAGGTGGTTGCGGCCAGTCAGGCCACCGTGATGATTGAAGCGGAAAGCGGCACCGGAAAAGAACTGCTCGCCCGTTTTATTCACGACAACAGTCCACGCGCCCATCATGCCTTTGTAGCAATCAACTGCGCCGCCGTGCCGGAAGCCCTGCTCGAAAGTGAACTCTTCGGTTTTGAAAAAGGCGCTTTCACGGGTGCCCTGGAAAAAAAACCGGGACGTTTTGAGCTGGCACAAAACGGCACGCTGCTGCTGGATGAGGTGGGCGAGATGCAACTTTCCCTGCAAGCCAAACTGCTTCGCGTCTTACAGGAGAGAGAGGTGGATGTCTTAGGCAGCAAGGCCCCGCTGCCCATCGACATTCGTGTCATTGCAACCAGCAATCGTCCCCTGCTCACTGCGGTCGCCGAAGGTCGATTTCGAGAAGATCTCTACTATCGACTCAATGTTTTCCCCTTAAGAATTCCACCTTTAAGAGAACGACTGACAGACATTCCAGCACTGGCAGAGCATTTTATTCGCGAGGGAGCACTCCACAGTCATTCAAAAGCCAGATCAATTACAGAAGAAGCCTTGCAGATTTTAAAGGGCATGGCCTGGCGCGGCAATGTCAGGGAATTTGAAAATGTGATGGCCCGTGGCTTGTTGCTGGCCGGAGAGCAAGACATTCAGCCGGAGCATCTGCTTTTTTCAGAAAATACCTACGAAGCAGCACCCAATCAGTCTAGCGCCACCACGGTTCGAGAAACCGAAAGAAACTTGATACTAGAAACCCTGGCCCAGGTTTCCGGCAACAGAACCCATGCCGCCCGTATTCTGGGCATCAGCATTCGCACCCTTAGAAACAAACTACGGGAATATCATCGCATCGACCCCAACTGTGAAAGCCGAAACCACCTTGAGACCCACAAACCATGAGGAGCAAATAATGATCATCAAGTTATTCGGTCAATCCATCACCCGCCTGGAAGACGCGCTGAATGTCAGAAGTAAACGACATCAGGTCATTACCACCAATATCGCCAACCAGGACACCCCTGAATACAAAGCCAAATCACTCGATTTTAAAGAGGCACTGAAATCGGCAGCAGGCGACGGCAGCACAATCGCCCTCGCACGAACCAATAAAAATCATCTTTCCCCGCAATCTCAGGCCACGGGGCCCCTTGAAGCTCAGGTCAAAGTGGCGACAACAAGCCGCACAACAAGGCTTGACGGCAATACCGTTGAAACCGAAAAAGAAATGACCCGTCTGGCCGAGAACACCTTCATGTATCAGGCAACCGCACAATTGATTGCCGGGAAATTCAGAGGCCTGAAAAATGTCATTTCGGAAGGGAGATAAACAATGAATATTAAACAGATGTTTTCCATTCCAGCCTCCGGGCTTTCGGCGCAGCGGGAACGATTAAATGTCATAGGCAGCAATCTGGCGAATGTGAATTCGACCGAAACGACTGAAGGCGGGCCTTATCGCCGACGGGATGTTGTTTTCTCCTCCGCGCCAATCGTTGGTCCTTTTGAAGCCATGCTGAATCAAAAATTGGGGGCAATTGAGGGTGTGAAGGTCAGCAACATTGTGGCTGATCCCGGCCCCTTTAAGAGGGTTTTTGAACCCAAACATCCCAGTGCCGATGAACAAGGCTTCGTACTCTACCCCAATATCAATGCGATGGAAGAAATGGTCAACATGATTTCCGCCGTCCGTTCTTACGAGGCCAATGTCACCGTACTCAATTCAGTTAAAAGCATGGCAGCAAAAGCATTAGAGATCGGACGCTAAGAGGCCCGCTATCCTCATCCAAAGAATGTTAAGGAGGTTGTAAATGTCTATTCAATCCATTGGACCTGTAAAAATCGGCGCTGTTTCGCAAGCCCCTTCATTGCAAAAGCAGACTGCGGAAAAACCCTTTATGGACACTCTGAAAGAATCACTCGCACAAGTGGACGGCTTAAAAAAAGGCGCGGATATCGCGATGACCAGACTCACCACAGGGGAAAATCAGGAAATCCACCAGACCATGATTGCCATTGAAAAAGCTGACGTGTCTTTTAAATTAATGATGCAGGTCAGAAACAAAATTTTAAGTGCCTACGAAGAAATCAGCCGGATGCAAATATAATT
>CAZRYI010000030.1:0-4973 GCA_964604255.1 uncultured Nitrospirota bacterium | reverse complement strand
AGGTTTAAAAAATGGCGGATGCGACAAAACTCGCGAATGAATTTTCTGAACTAAGCCTCACTAAAAAAATCCTCCTCATGGCGGCGCTTGCTGCGGGTTTTGCTGCCATTGCAGTGGTTTGGCTTTGGACGCAGAAACCGGCCTTTCAAGTGGTCTACAGCAATCTTTCCTCTGAGGATGCCAGCGCCATTGTCGGAAAATTGCAGGAAATGAATGTGCCTTATGAAGTGGCGGGGGGCGGCTCGGCCATTCTCGTTCCCATGGAACAGGTACATGACCTCAGACTGCAACTTGCCGGACAGGGACTGCCCCAGGGCGGCGGTGTCGGTTTTGAAATCTTTGATCAGACCGCGCTCGGCACCACTGAATTTGCACAAAAACTCAATTTTCGCCGAGCCCTTCAAGGGGAACTTGCCAGAACCATTTCTCAACTCGACGAAGTCCTGAAGGCGCGGGTCCACTTGGTTGTTCCCGAAAAGTCCCTCTTTTCAGAGCAACAGGAAGAGGCGAGGGCCGCCGTCGTACTTTCGCTTCGCCCCGGCAGACAGCTTTCCCAGGCTCAGATTCAAGGCATCGTCCACCTGGTTTCAGGCAGTGTTGAAGGTTTAAAAACCGGTGCCGTCACCATTGTTGATAGCAAGGGACAAATCAGAACCAAAGGCGGGGGAGATAACACGTCTTTTCAGATGAGCCACTCCCAACTCGAATATCAAAAAAACCTGGAACAGGAGATACAAGAAAAAATCGAAACAATTCTGTCGCGGGTTGTCGGACCGAATAAAGCCGTGGTGCGGGTTTCAAGTAGTTTGGATTTCAGGCAAATGGAAGTAACGGAAGAACGCTTCGACCCGGACACTCAGGTGGCCAGAAGTGAACAGCGTTCTCAGGGCCAAAGCACAGGCAGTTCTCAGTCTCCTGGTGCCACAGGCATTCCCGGCGTCGCCTCGAATACCCCTCCTGGAGCGGCTGCCGGGGCGGGAGGCAGCCGGAACGACCAGAATAACTCCCAAACCACGAATGAAGTCATCAACTACGAAATCAGCAAAACGGTCAGTCGCGTTGTGGAACCTTTTGGAAAGATCAAGCGACTCTCCGTCGCCACTTTAATTGACGGAACCTATGAATCGATCACCGATGATGAAGGACAGACCACGCGGAAATATGTGCCCCGCACAGAAGAGGAAATGGGCAAACTGGAAGAAATCGTAAAAAAAACAATGGGTTTTTCTCTTGAGCGAAAAGATCAACTGGAAGTCGTCAACGTCCCCTTCGAGGCCGGGCCAGAAATCGAAGAAGTGGCCGATTTGCCCGAATCCATCGCCGATAAAATCAATCAATGGCTGCCCTTGATCCGCCAGATTATCGGCCCCCTACTGATTCTCATGGTCGTTTTCTTTGTAACCAAACCCATCCTGAAAATGCTGCTCACCGTGCCACCTCAACCGCTGCCCCTCCCTGCGGGATCGGCAGAAGGCATGTCCGAAGCCGCTATGGCCCTTCAGCTTGAGCGAGATAAATTTGAGGCCGAAAAACAAGAGAAGTTAGACGAACGGGCCGGTAAACTATCAAAAGAAGATGTTGAACTGCTCGCCCAGGAAAACCCCCTGTCCGCCACCCAGATCGTTAAAAAATGGACAGACGATACTTAAGCGCACCTCCCCTTAATCCCCCCCGTTAAAACAGGGGGAAAGTTTCAAATCCCCTCCCCTGCAAAGCGGGGGAGGGCTAGGGTGGGGGCATGTTTAAACAGAGGAAAAATACCTGAATGGAAATCACGGACGGTTATACAAAAGCCGCGATTTTATTGATGAGCCTCGGGGAAGATGTCGCCTCTGAAGTGATGAAAAGCCTTTCCCCAAAGGTGCTTCAAAAAGTCGGGCTTAAAATCACGGAGTTGTCCGAAATCTCTCAAAAAGAGACCGACATCGTCTTCCAGGAATACGCTGACTACATTCAAGAATCCTCGGGCATCAGTGTGGAAGGAAAGTCCTATATGGAAAGCGTCTTAAAAAAAGCGCTGGGCGATGACAAGGCGGAACGGGTCATGGAAAACCTGGTGGAAACGGAAGAGTCCGGCCTCGACACCCTGAAATGGATGGACCCGAGAAGCGTCGCCAGTTTGATCCGAGGCGAACACCCTCAAACCGTCGCACTCATTTTGACCTATCTTGACCCGACTCAAGGCAGTGAAATCCTGCCTTTTTTGCCGGATGCACTCCGCAGCGACGTAATGATTCGCATGGCCACCCTGGAGGACATTCCACCCGGTGTCATGCAGGAAATCGGTGCCGCGCTTCAAAATGACCTCAATCAATCGGGATCGGCAAATAAAACAGCTTCCAGTAAAAAGGTGAGCGGCGTGAAACTGGTCGCCAATATCTTAAACCAGGTGGATCAGGCCTCTGAAAAAGCCATTCTTGGCTCCATTTCAGAAAATCACGCAAGCCTCGCTGACGATATTCGTAAATTGATGTTTGTTTTTGACGACCTCTCACAGTTGGACGACCGTTCTATTCAGGAATTGCTCAAGGTTGTTAGCAAAGAACAGCTTTTACTGGCGCTCAAAGCCTCAGAGGAGGGCATCCGGGATCTCATTTTCAAAAATATGTCAGAGCGGGCGAGAGAACTGCTTCAGGAAGATATGGAAGCCAAAGGGCCGGTCAAAGTCAGCGAAGTAGAACGTGCCCAGCAGGAAATCTTAAAACTCGCCAAGACCCTGGAAGAAGCCGGAACGATCTCACTTGGAGGCTCAGGATCAGGTGAAGCCCTCATCTAAAATTTTAAAAACCGAAAGGAAACAAACAAAGACAGACTCCGAGCTTTCCAAAAAAAAAGCTTTGGCAAAAAATAACTTGGAAGGATCTTTGAAAAAGGGAAGCAATGTCATCAAGGGAGGCGGAAAATTCGTCCTGCCCAAACGTAAAACCATCACCCCCCCTACAAAAGTTCCCGACAAAAAAGCACCCTACAAAGGCAAAAATAGAAGAGCCCAGGGTGTTGGTGGAGAATTATCTGAAATTGAACGCTCAGCCTACGAACGTGGATTTTCCGCAGGAGAAGATGCCGGACGTGTGCTCGGCATGAAAAAAAGTGAGCAATGCCGCCAAACCCTGGCGGTAATGATTGATGAAATGGGCACACTGCAAAGCGAACTGATTCAGGAAGCACAGGAAGATATGTTGGCGATTTCCCTTGCTGTCGTTCAACGCATTGTCGGTCAGGGTGTTGAAGCTTGTCGTGAAAACATTTTAGAACAAATCAAAAAAGCCATTAAAAAAGTCGGATGTTCAGAAAAAATCAGTGTGCGCTTAAACCCCCTGGATCTGGATGCGATTTCCGAAGAAAGTGATCGCCTCACCCGTCTGCTTAAAACAGGGGGGACCTTAAAATTTGAAGCTGATACCAGCCTTTTATCGGGCGAATGTATTGTAGAAGGCCCGTCCCGCATCGTGGACGGGCGCTTCGAAAGCCAAATTGCCCTGTTTACAGCCTCTCTCAAGGAGGCGCTTTGACAAGTACTCACATATTAGAGCGCATAGAGCGTCTGGATGCCCTTCCGGCCAGAGGAAAGATTTGTGAAGCCATTGGACTGGTTTTGGAAGGCCATGTGCCGACGGCCTCCATTGGAGAAATCTGCACCATTTCTTCCACAAGAACCTCACAAAGCCTATTGGCAGAAGTCGTCGGCTTCCGGGAAGACAGAGTGCTCTTGATGCCACTCGGTGAATTAAGGGGCATTGGTCCTGGCTCACCCATTGTCAGTCGAGGGGATCAGGCCAGTGCCGACGTCGGAGAGGCCTTATTGGGCCGCGTCATTGACGGCCTCGGCAATGCAATTGATCACAAAGGGCCACTCAACACCACCGACACCCGACCCCTCTATGCAGCGGCACCCGATCCCTTAAGCAGGGCCCGCATTCAAGAGCCGCTTGATTTGGGCATTCGTGCCATTAACGGCCTGCTGACTTGCGGCAGGGGGCAGCGCATGGGCATCTTCGCTGGCAGCGGTGTTGGAAAATCGGTTCTGCTGGGCATGATTGCACGCTATACCACGGCTGAGGTCAATGTCATCGCCCTGATTGGAGAACGAGGCCGCGAGGTCAAAGAATTTATCGAAAAAGAACTGAAAGAAGAGGGTTTGAAACGCTCGATTCTCATCGTCGCCACCTCTGAACAGCCGCCACTCATCCGTCGCCGCGCCGCATTTTTAGCCATCGCCATCGCCGAATATTTTAGAGAACAGGAAAAGCAGGTGCTCTTTATGATGGATTCCTTGACGCGCTTGGCCCACGCCCAACGGGAAATCGGACTTGCCATTGGAGAACCACCAACCACCAAGGGCTATACCCCTTCCGTTTTTTCGATCCTGCCGCAATTTTTGGAGCGGGCAGGCACTGCAGCAGGGCGGGGTGCTATCACCGGGCTTTACACGGTCTTGGTTGAGGGAGATGACCTGAACGATCCCATTCCTGACACGGCGCGATCTATTTTAGATGGTCATGTTGTTTTGTCTCGTGAACTGGCCGCAGAAAATCACTATCCCGCAATTGACATATTGAACAGTGCCAGCCGCGTCATGGTGGATATTGTGGATGCAAAACAGGTGAGGAAGGCCAGGATGATGTCGGAGATGCTGGCCACCTACAAAAAGGCGGAAGATTTAATCAATATCGGCGCTTACAAATCGGGCAGCAATCCCAAAATCGACCAAAGCATCGCCATGAGGGCATCCATTGAATATTACCTGAAACAGGACACCGCAGATGCATCCACCTTTCAAGAAAGTCTGGAAGCCTTGTCCCTGCTTTTTGCGGATCAAGACGAGCAGGCATTGGTACAGGGCTAAAAAACGATGGCCTATCAAAGTCGTTTGGCAGTTGTCTTAAATGCCCGAAGCACCAAACAGGAAGCCATTCAGCGTGAATTGGCCTTGCAAAAAGGGCATCTGCTTGAGGCAGAAAATGTATTGAAAA
>CAZRYI010000029.1:10251-13978 GCA_964604255.1 uncultured Nitrospirota bacterium | reverse complement strand
AATGCTACCTTGACAATCTCCTGGGCTGATCCTACGATTGGGGTGAAAACCTTAAGGAAGCTCTACACTTATGATGAATCGATTTGGATCAGGTGGCATTCCGACTGTTAAAAAGTTGGTTAAACAGATTCAGGCTTACACACCTCAGTCTGATGTCGCCCTGCTGAGCAAGGCCTACGACTTTGCTGAACATGCCCATAAGGGCCAGCAACGCAAGTCGGGAGCGCCCTATTTTCTGCATCCGGCAGAGGTAGCCGTTATTCTCACGCAACTGAAACTGGACCTGCCTTCTATTGCGGCAGGTTTGCTTCATGATGTGGTCGAGGATACGCGGGTGACTTCTGAAGATCTGCGTCGCGAATTTGGCGGATCTGTGGCCTCCCTGGTGGCTGGCGTCACAAAAATCGGAAAAATCTCTTTTAAAAATAATCAGGAAAAACAAGCCGAAAATTTCAGAAAAATGATTGTGTCGATGTCGGCGGATATTCGGGTATTGCTGATTAAACTGGCGGATCGGCTCCACAACATGCGGACTCTGGGTGCCCTGTCAGAAGAAAAACAACAACGCATTGCAACTGAAACCCTGGAAATTTACGCACCGCTTGCCAATCGGCTGGGGATCGGCTGGATCAAGTCAGAACTCGAAGACCTTTGTCTGCGTGCGCTCAAACCCAAGGTGTACAAAGACATTGCCAAAAACGTGAAATCGGGTCGCAGGGAACGGGAAAAATATATCGAGTCGGTTGTTTCGACTGTTAAAAAAGCCCTGAAAGAAAACGATTTTGAATGCACAGTTTCGGGACGATCAAAACACCTTTTCGGGATTTATTCTAAAATGGAGCGCCAGGGTATTCCATTAGAAGAGGTCTACGACCTGATGGGTATTCGCATTCTGACTGATACAAAAATGCACTGTTATGCCTTGCTGGGGCTCATTCATTCGCTCTGGCGACCGGTGCCGGGACGTTTTAAGGACTACATCGCCATTCCAAAATCGAACCGCTATCAAAGTTTGCATACCACGGTGATGGGGCCGGGCGGGCGGCATGTTGAGTTTCAGATTCGGACTGAAGAGATGCACCTGATTGGCGAAGAGGGCATCGCATCCCACTGGGTTTATAAAGACGGCGGGCAGATCAACGAAAAAGATGAGCGCGTTTTTGCCTGGTTGCGTCAACTGCTGGAATGGCAAAGAGACTTGAGCGATACACGTCAATTTATGACTTCGGTGAAAACCGATCTTTTTACCGATGTGGTCTTTGTCTTCAGCCCAAAGGGCGATCTCAAGGAATTGGTGAAAGGGGCGACGCCGGTTGATTTTGCTTATGCGGTGCATACCGAAGTGGGCGATCACTGTCTCGGAGCGAAGGTGAACGGATACATCAGTCCCTTGAGTCGGCCCTTGCGCAGTGGGGATACGGTTGAAATTTTGACTTCGCCATCCCACAAACCCAGTCGGGACTGGCTGAAGTTTGTCAAAACATCCAAAGCAAAAACGAAGATCAAACACCTGATCGGCCTGGAAGAGCGCAAACAAAGCATCGATATCGGCAAAAAAATTCTGGAAGCGGAATGCCGAAAAGCCCGCTTAAAACCGTCTCAGGTCATGAAGTCGAAGGAAATTTTAGAAGGGCTTGTGGAACAGGGGATTCATTCTTTTGAAGACTTGATTGCCGCCATTGGTTATGGTGCGATTTCTGTTCATCATGTGCTCCGTCCCTTGCTGCCGGAAACCAAGATGAAAGAGGGCCTCACCGACCGAATCATTAACAAAGCAGGTTTTGGCAAAAGCCCGGTCAAGGTGTCGGGCATGAACGATATTCTGATTCATCTTTCCAAGTGCTGCAACCCCGTTCCAGGAGAGCAAATTATCGGTTTTATTACCCGAGGGCGAGGGCTTTCGGTGCACACCATTGACTGTCCTAATATCGATCAGTTCGACTATAGCCGGGAACGGCTGGTTTCTGTTGAGTGGGATAAAGAGACAAATCCGAAACACTCGATTCTGCTGTCGGTGCTGACCCTTGATCAGCCGGGTTTGCTTGCTTCCGTTTCAGCGGCGATTGCCGAAACCGGGGCAAATATCAGCCATGCAGAAATCAAAACAACGGCAGATCACAAAGGTAATCTCCACATTGTGGTGGATATCGTCAACATCAAACATCTCGAAAAAGTCATCAAAAAAATAGAAGGGCTCAAGGGCGTGCTGCAAGCCCGTAGAATTCGCGGACTTGGCACTTAATCAGAGCGTCTTTAAGCGGTTTTTTCCAGTTGGTACTTCACTTCCCCATCGGATATAATCCCCCTTCTCACTCAAACAGTCATTGGAGGCAATAAATATGTCGGATGCCATCGAAATACCGGAGCGGATTGCTCGGTTAAAGGAATTGTCCTACAACTTTTGGTGGAGCTGGCATCCGGGTGCTAGAAAACTGTTCGAGACAATTGATCGTCCGCTCTGGAGAAGCACGCATCACAACCCCGTCGCCATGCTGAAAGACATTCCGCAGAAACGCTTCAAAGTGCTTTCGGAAGATCCGAGCTTCCTTCGTATTTATGATGGTGTGCTTAAAAAGTTTGATTCTGAATTGAAGGGCTCGGAAACCTGGCTTCAGAAGACACACCCCGATCTCGCACAAAAAACCATTGCTTATTTTTCAGCCGAATTCGGTCTTCATAATTCCCTTCCGATTTACTCTGGCGGTTTAGGTCTGCTGGCAGGAGAGCATTGCAAGGAAGCGGGGGATCTAGGACTGCCACTCGTTGGCATCGGTTTTTTATATCCGCAAGGTTATTTCCAACAAAGGATTCAATCAAATGGTTGGCAGGACG
This sequence comes from uncultured Nitrospirota bacterium, assembly GCA_964604255.1. Taxonomy (GTDB): domain Bacteria; phylum Nitrospirota; class Nitrospiria; order SBBL01; family JAADHI01; genus JAJDBU01. Next base: position 11,146 of record CAZRYI010000029.1, on the reverse strand, counting down.
CGAGCTATCACCCGCTCGACATGAGCCGAGTGGCGATTGAACCGGCCACCTTTGCGACGCCGGGGGAACGCTTGATTTCAGTCCCCGTCGGCTCCCGAACCGTTTATGCGGCGGTCTGGCAGGTGAGGGCAGGGCGGGTGCGCCTTTATCTTATGGACACCGATGTGGAGGAAAATGCCCCCTGGGATCGGGAACTCTCTTCACGTCTTTATGCCGGGGGGGAAGAACTCAGAATCCGGCAGGAGATTGTTTTGGGGATTGGCGGGGTGCGCCTGCTGCGTGCCTTGGGGATTTCACCTTCCGTTTGGCACTGTAATGAAGGTCACACGGCTTTTCAAATGCTGGAGCGCATCCGAGAAAAAGTCGCCGATGGACAAAGCTTTGATGAAGCCGCCGAAGCAGTCCGAAAAAGAACAGTTTTTACGACACACACTCCTGTTCCTGCCGGTCATGACGCTTTTTCATCTTCTCTGGTCGAAAAGTATTTTCTGGATTACTGGCCGCATTTGGGTCTTGATCAGTCTCAGTTCTGGGCTTTGGGACGCAACCAGGAAAGCTGGGGGGAGTCCTTCAACATGACGGTGCTTGCTATGAATCTTTCAAAAAGGCGAAATGCGGTGAGTCGCCTGCATGGCGAAGTCAGCCGCAAAATGTGGCAGCACCTCTGGCCTGATAAAAAAGAGGAAGAGGTTCCAATCATTTCGATTACCAATGGCATTCATGTGCCCACATGGATCGCCCCAGAAATTAAAATTCTGTATCGGAAACATATCGCGCCCGACTGGGTGGACCGGCAGGATGATCCGGTGCTTTGGCAGCTCGTGAAGGATATTCCCGACAAAGATCTCTGGGAAATTCGACAAAAACTCAAGCAAAAATTATTGAGTTTCATTCG
>CAZRYI010000029.1:0-10151 GCA_964604255.1 uncultured Nitrospirota bacterium | reverse complement strand
CACGGGATACCGGCATGGCGGGACATATCGCCTTTGTTGAAAACTACGACATGCACGTTGCCCATTTTTTGGTGCAAGGGGTGGATGTCTGGTTGAATTGTCCCCGCCCGCCTCTAGAGGCCAGCGGCACCAGTGGCATGAAGGCCGCTTTGAACGGCGTGGCGCAACTCAGCATTCTGGATGGCTGGTGGCCGGAAGGTTACAATGGCTCGAATGGTTGGTCCTTCGGGAATGTCGAGGCAGAAAGTAATGATGCTGCCGATGCTGAAGATCTGTATCGGGTGCTCGAACAAGAAGTTGCACCGCTCTATTACAAACGAGATACCGATGGTGTACCACGTGGCTGGATTGAAGTGGTGAAAGAAACGATCACCACTATCGCACCTCATTTTTCAATGCGGCGTGTCGTGAAAGAATACACGGAAAGGCTCTATGCCCCGGCGATTAACGGGAAAGAGGGGCAATAAATGGGTGTGGGGTGTGTAGGGGCGTATTGCAATACGCCCCTACCGAGCTGAATCTATGGATCATTTGAAAGAGACCCTGCTTCGCAAAGAAGTGGTTTATCAGGGAAACTATCTGCGCACCGAAAAACTAACCGTCAGACTGCCGGATGGCTCAGAGGCGAATCGGGAGATTGTTTGTCCGCCCGATGCTGCTGCTATTCTGCCGATTGACGATGCGGGTTGTGTTTACCTGGTGCGACAATATCGCACTGCCATCGGCCAGCTGACCTTGGAAATTCCCGCCGGCATCATTGATCCGGGTGAAAAACCAATTGAAACTGCCGAGCGAGAATGCGCTGAAGAAATTGCTATGAGACCTGAGCGCCTTGATTTTCTTTTTAAATATCACCATGCCGTCGGTTTTTCGAGCGGACAAATTGCTGTTTTCCTGGGCCGTGATCTTATCCCGCAAAGCGGCAGTCATCTTGATGCGGGGGAATTTATCGAAGTCGTCAAACTCCCTTTTAAAGAGGTTTATCAAATGGCCCAGGTAGGCGAAATTGTCGATAGCAAAACCCTGCTTGCCCTGCTTTGGTATCAACAAAATTATGTTTGATCGCGCATTCTCCCCCCTCACTTGAGGGGATTGATTCTTTCTCTCCACCGTGTTTATAGTCGCTAAGCCATTTAATCGAAAGAAGGTTAATATGTTTTATTTTAATCGTTTTCCCCTTTTTATCTCTTTATCCTTTGGACTCATTTTTTCTTTTTTCTTCTCATCCAGTCTGCTTGCTCAAACCGTCAGTGATAGCATTGCCCCCTCAAATGACTTCACGCTTCCTTTTAACTTGGTCGCGACAGGTCAGCAATCCGGGGCTGAAACCATCACGCTCACAAACCCTTCAAGCATCGCCTCATTCAAAATCAGCCAAATTCAGTTGACCGGCCCGGACAGCGGGGCCTTCGCTCTTAATATAAATGGCGGGACTTCCCCCTGTGGCAGTACCAGTCCGACGCTTCCAGCAGGAGGCAGCTGTACTCTTACTCTGCGCTTTGTTCCGGACGGTGTCGGTTTGCAAACGGCTTTCCTGAATCTTTCTCTTGGCCCGGCAATGATTGCTTTTCATAATACGGCTCCCGGCAAAAAAGGCATCAGCCTTTACAATATTTCTACCAAGGAAACAACCGATCTAAGCACACCGGGTACCGGCTTAGAAGACAGTGGCCCAACTTGGTCGCCGGATGGCGGGGCGATTGTTTTTAATCGACATGTTCCCGGATCAGATTTTAGCGGCGATCTGATGACGGTGCCGGTTGATCAGTCCGTCGCACCACTTACGCTTGTTAATAATGCTGGCACACCGGCCTGGTCTCCTGACGGGAAAAAAATAGCCTACCGGGACAATCAAATCGGGGGCATTCGCATTTTCGATTTTGACGAGGGGATCAGTGAGCAGTCCTTTGGTTCGGCAGCCTCTGGCGGACTCAGAGATCCAAGTTGGTCGCCTAATGGCGATGTGTTGGTGTTCCACCGCCAGCTCCTTGTCACCGGTAATGAAATTTCCTCAGCGACCTTAACTTTTGATTCCTCAGGGGTTTTCATTTCTGAATCTGAAATACCGGAGCCTTTGAGTGAAAACGGCAGAACCCCCGCCTGGTCTTCCGATGGACAAAAAATTGCTTTTCAAAATACAGTGAGCAACAAAATTCACACAATCAATGCGGAGAGTGGTACATCCCTTCCCCTGATTCCCTCGCCCCCGGCAGGCACGGACAAAGATCCAAGCTGGTCGCCCGACTCAAACCAAATCGTTTTTCATCGCTTGGTCAGTGCACAAGACCGGATTATGATTATCAATGCCGATGGCAGCGGGGAGCAGGCCCCAATTTCCACAACCGGTCGCACCCCTGCATGGTCGCCCGATTTACCACAACTTATTTTGAGTGGCACCGGACTGACCCTAGGAGAAAACAGCCCTCCCTCGGTGCCGCAATTGGTGGCCCCGGAAGATCTAGCAGAAAACGTGGACAGACCTGTGACTTTGAGTTGGTTTCCATCCAGTGATCCCGAAAACCATGCCATCCATTATCAATTTACTGTTTGTGAAACTGCGGGTGTTGTTGACTGTAGCCCGAAAACTGTGCAGCTTGCAAAATCAGAACAAGAAAACGGGGTGATGTTTGCCGGTATCGCTTCGCTATTTTTTGCCATCTCTTTGATTGCAGTCACCGGGAAGAAAAAATCGATTTTATCCTTGTTTGTTTTGATTTTTGTCTCACAATTTCTGCTCCTTGCCTGCGGCGGTAGCGGTAGCGGCGGTGGCAATAACGGTAACAATCCGAGTGGCCCTAAGCCTCTCACCCACGTTGTCGAGGGGCTTGACGCAGGCAAAACTTATTTCTGGCAAATCATCGCAATTGATGCCCTGGGCGAAGAGACAGAAAGCGAAGTCCGGCAGTTTAAGACTTAAGCTTCTCCCATTGACAGCTCAGAAAGACATAGTAGACTTGAGTCTGAAACCGATACGGTTTACTACCCTTTTCTGAGACAAAACATGTTCAAACTGAGCTATCAAAAAAAAACGTATACCTGCCGAAAAGGTGAAACCGTGCTGGAAGTGCTTCATCGTTTCGGGGTGGAAACACCCTTTTCCTGCCGAAGTGGCCTCTGTCATACCTGCATCTTACTGTGTACAAAGGGTAAGCCTGAAGAGGCATCTCAAAAAGACTTAGTCGGCGCATTACGTGGGCGCGGATATTTCCTGCCCTGCCAATGTATTCCGACGGGCGACATGGCAATTGAGGCGACTCAAGAGGCCGAAATCGCAGCGTTCAAGTCTTCGAATGTTGCGACTCCTCCGATAGAAAAGCCCAGCCTCGAAAAAATAAAAAAAGTAGCGGGCTCCTACTATCCTGAACCCGCTCCAGAAATATGGACTGCTTTAGGCGAAGGGCGTTTATTGACTGAGATTTTGACGGATTTTTATACGCAGGTTTATGATGATCCCAGGCTTCGACCTTTTTTTGAGAAGCTGACAAAACAGCGGGCCATCGAAAAGCAGTACAATTTTCTATACCAGTTTTTTTCTGGAGAACAGGTTTATTTCGGCGAAAATATCAAACAGGCCCATCACTGGATGGTGATATCGGATGAACTTTTTGATATACGTGAAAAAATGATGACAGACTGCCTACGGCGACATGGCCTGGCTGAAAACCTCATCCTAAAATGGCGGGCAATGGAAGAAATCTATCGAGAAGACATTGTTAAATCAGCCCCCTGGGATAAAGAAATTCAGGGAGAGTCGCTTCCGGTTGATGGTTTTGACGAGATGGAACTGGCAGTTGGAACACTTTGTGACATTTGCAAAGCAGAGGTTTCCGCCGGAGAAACCGTTCGATATCACCTGCGTTTAGGCACCATCTCCTGTGGCCAGTGCATGGCGGGAGATCCACAAACCGCATAGCCCCTCCCCCTTTAAAAAACTGTCTTGGAAGCTTAACTTTTCTTGCGGGGTTTTTGAGACTATGATATAGTTTCTTTTTTTATTCTTAGCCTTCCCAGGGCTGGGTATTTTGATGGAAAAGTGTTGAAGCAGTCCACCGTAGAAAATGAAACCTCCGCAAAAAATGCTGCTCTGGAAGTTGTCTTAGTCGAAAAAACAAGAGAGCTTGAACTGCTGCAACGCATCACAGGCTCCATCAGTTCCAACCTTGATTTAAAAGTGGTGTTAAAAGAAATTGTCGCGCTGGTGGTTGAATTGACGGGCGCCGACGCCTGCCTGATTTATCTCTTAAATGATCAAAAAGATGCGCTGGTGCTTCAAGCCTCCAAAATCCCCCATCCCAAATTGATTGGCCGCATCCGCGTTGAAGTGGGAGAAGGCATTACCGGCTGGGTGGCGCGTGAGCGTCGTATGGTGGTGATTTCAGAAGAGGCTGAAAATGACCCGCGTTTCAAATTTTTTCAATACCTCCCGGAAGACCGCTACCATGCTTTCCTGTCTGTGCCCGTTATCAGCAAGGGAGAAGTCATTGGTGTGCTCAATGTGCAGCATCAACAAGCCCACCAGCACCCCGAAGGTGAACTTGTGCTCATGTCAACAATCGGCCAGCAAGTTGGCAGTGCTATCGAAAATGCACGTCTTTATGACGAAATGACAAAAAAGGCGATGCAAATTGACACGCTTTCGCGTGTCAGCCGAACGATTACCTCCGGGCGTTATCTTGAAGAGATTTTAAACCTCATTGTCACCATGACGGCAAGCATGATGAATTCGGCCATTTGCTCAATCATGATACTTGATGAAAACCTGCAGGAACTTAAAATTGTCGCAACACAGAGTCTCAGCGAAGAATACCGTCGCAAAGCCAATGTGAAAGTCGGTGAAAGCATCTCCGGTCGTACTGTTAAAGAAAAATGCTCAATCAGCGTCTTGGATGTTCAGAGCGATCCTGAATACCATTTTCCAGAACTCGCAAAAAAAGAAGGACTGCGATCAATGGTTTCGGTTCCGATGCGAATCAACAAACGCATTGTCGGTGTCCTCAACAGTTACACCTCGGAGCGACACGCTTTTTCTAAAGAAGAAATCAGCTTACTTCAGTCGGTTGCAAATCAGGCTGCCGTCGCCATCGAAAATACAAACCTGTCAGAACAGTCCTCGGCGATGGAAGAGGCTCTCGAAACCCGAAAAGTGGTCGAACGGGCAAAGGGCATCTTGATGAAGCAGAACAACATTTTAGAGGAAGGCGCCTTTAAACTGATCCAGCGCCAAAGCATGGACAACCGGAGAACGATGCGGGAAATCGCTGAAGCCATCATCCTGACCGCAAAAATCAAACGATCTTAATCCGCTCAGATTCACGAAAGGCAAGTCTATTTTCATCCGTTTTCCGCTTCTTAATGCCACCAACTCACCGACAATAAACGAATAGGATACTTTCAAATGGCCCAATCAACACACAAAGCACATTTGGTCTGGCTCGACCTCGAAATGACCGGGCTTGATCCAAACAAATACACCATTATTGAGATTGCCACGATCATCACGGACAGTCACCTGAACGTCCTGGAGGAAGGCCCTGAGATTGCCATTTGGCACGACCAAAAAACCTTAAACCGCATTGAAAAGTGGAGTCTCGGTACCCACACGCGTTCGGGTTTGCTGGATCGTGTTAAAGCATCCACAACGACATTAGAAGACGCACAAAAACAGACCCTTGATTTTGTAAAGATGTATTGCGAAAAACAGAAGTCGCCACTCTGCGGCAACTCAATCGGGCATGACCGTCGCTTTCTGGAGCGCTACATGCCGCAACTTTTCGATTTTCTTCACTACCGGAACATTGATGTGAGTACCGTGAAAGAATTGATCAAACGCTGGTATACCAAGGGCCCGAAAGCACCCGTGAAGGACGGTAAACACCTTGCCCTGACCGATATTCGAGAATCAATCGCGGAGTTAAAGTTTTATCGGGATAACTATTTTATGAAGTTATAAAAAGAGGGGGATGGACTGAAGCTTGAGCGCTTAGTCCTCGGTTTCTACAGAGAGGATACGTTCTTGTTTTTTGTAGAATGCGATGGCCTTGCTCAGGAGTTTGTCTTCGATCTGCACCCAGATCTCTCTCCACTCGCCTTCAGAATGAGGTTGTTTTTTTGTGTGTTGGCAGTCTGCTTTTTTTGCACTGATCACTGCCGCTTCGACAAAGCCTTTGGGTTGCTCAATGGCAGTCCAAGCCTCATCACCGCAGGTACCCGCTACATCCAATTCTAACCAGATCTTTTTCAATATCGCCTCCCGGTGAAATCCAGATGGCAATGTACAAGTTTTGATCCATTGCTTTCAAGAAAAAAGTGCCGTTTTTACTAAAGAAAATGCAAGCCAGGCTTGATCCCGACTTGCCTAAATGAGATATGCTATGTGTGTTCACAGACAATCACCAAGATGCTGGAAATATTCGCATGCTCCGACTGACTGAAATCAAACTACCCTTGGATCACTCTGAAAGTGATCTCAAATCAGCCATACAAAAAAAGCTGAAAATCAAAGCAGACCGCCTCCTGCATTATGAGATCAGCCGACGCAGTGTGGATGCGCGCAAGCGCTCTGCGATTATTTTGATTTACACACTTGATGTCAAACTGAAGGACGAAGCTGAAATAGCGTATCGCTTTCGAGAGGATGGCAAGGTTTCACTGACACCTGACATGCGCTATCACTTTGTCGCAAAAGCACCAGACAAACTCAGTCAAAGACCCATTGTCATCGGTACCGGCCCCTGCGGGCTTTTTTGCGGATTGTTACTGGCGCAAATGGGGTTTCGACCGATTATTCTGGAGCGAGGTAAAGCGGTGCGGGAGCGAACGGTCGATACCTTTGCTTTCTGGCGGAAAGGGCGCCTCAATGTTGAATCAAACGTGCAATTCGGCGAAGGCGGTGCGGGCACTTTTTCTGATGGCAAACTCTATAGTCGCATTAAAGATCCGCTCAATCGCGCCCGCAAGGTCATGCTCGAATTTGTGAATGCCGGTGCAAATCCCGAAATTCTCACCGTCAGCAAACCCCACATCGGGACTTTTCGGTTGGTCGAGATTGTTGAAAAAATTCGTGCTGAAATTAAATCCCTCGGTGGTGAAGTCCGCTTTCAGTCCCGTGTCGATTCTCTTGATCTTGAGAAGGGGAAAGTCACTGGGGTAAGACTTTCAAGTGGCGAAAATCTTGATACAAGGCATGTTGTTCTTGCGGTGGGGCACAGTGCAAGAGACACCTTTCAAATGCTTTTTGAGCGGGGTGTGGCAATAGAAGCAAAACCTTTTTCAATTGGTTTTCGCATCGAACATCCGCAGGCTTTGATTGATCAACGATATTTTGGTCCGAACGCCGGTCACGCTGCTTTAGGTGCCGCCGATTACAAACTGGTGCATCATTGCAACAATGGTCGCACGGTTTATAGCTTTTGCATGTGTCCCGGCGGAACCGTCGTGGCCTCGTCGTCTGAAAAAGGTGGCATCGTCAGCAATGGCATGAGCCAATATTCCCGACATGAACGCAATGCCAATAGCGCAATCGTGGTAGGTGTGACGCCTAAGGATTATCCCGAAGGCCCTCTGGCCGGGATTGATTTTCAACGCTCTCTGGAAAAGGCGGCATTTCAATTGGGGGGTAGCAACTATCAGGCTCCAGGACAGCGTCTTGCAGATTTTCTTGCCAATCGCCCTTCAAAAAAACTCGGTACCGTGCAGCCCTCCTACACACCGGGTGTTCATCTCAGCAATTTATCCGGCAGTTTACCCGCATATGCCATTGAGGCCATTCGCGAGGCTCTGCCTGCTTTTGAAAAGCAAATCAAGGGTTTTATCATGGATGATGCCATGCTGACCGGCATTGAAACACGCACTTCATCTCCCATCCGAATTGTGAGAAATGACGACTTTCAAAGCAAAAACACCGAAGGACTCTATCCGGCTGGAGAAGGCGCAGGTTACGCGGGAGGGATTCTTTCTGCCGCCGTTGATGGCATCAAAGTCGCTGAGGCCGTCGCCCTTGATATTCTGAAAACAGCAAGCACCTAGGCAATACCTTCCCAGGTATCTAGGCAAAATATACTAAGTTCCCCCTGCTCTACTGAATCACATCCGAAAATTCCTGTCGCTTTCACTTGGTACAAGCTTTGCTTTTGCTGGGAGTAATAAAAGTGAAATGTGGAGCAGATATATGGCGGATCAACGACATTTTGAGGCGGGTTTTGGGCAGTTTTCAAAATCGGGTTGGGTTCAGAGTCGGAGAAACAATTCAAAACAGTCGAAAAAGGAAACGCAGGACTGGGAGATGACTGATTTCACTGGCGATGGGCTTTTTGAAGACGCCGAAGGAATGACTGATGCCGAAGACAAATATGCCGAGTCTTCTGATCTGTCTGCCTCTTCCGACCATTGGTCTCTGCCCTGGTCTGACCTGATGATGACTTTGTTTGTTTTGTTTGCGGTCTTACTTTCAGTCCAGGTTTCTGAAAGAAATGTTGTCTCGGCAGCTCAGGCAAAAGTTGAGGTGGGTCTAAATGCGGCCTCGGCAAAAAGTCCCATTAAATTCCCATCGGGAGAAGTGGCGCATACGCCTGAAAAAATTTATCGTCTCAGCAGTGAAGCGATTCGTCTCAGCAATCTTGAACAAATTAAAGTGGTCTTTGAAACAGACCTTACCGTTCGCATCAGCGTGATGGGTCCGCTTTTTTTCGACGCCGGAACTGCGGCTATTCGAGCAGAAACCAAGCAGTTTTTAGACAAACTGCTTCCCATTTTTCAGGCAATTGACAATGAAATACATGTCATCGGTCATACGGATGATGTACCGCTGTACAGCACGATCTATCCCTCAAATTGGGAACTCTCTTCGGCTCGGGCGGCAAGTGTGGCGAAATATTTGATTCGGAGCGGCCCGCTTGAACCCGGTCGTTTTAGTGTGATCGGACGTTCGATGTATCGCCCGGATCTACCCAATCTGACGAAAAAAAACCGGCAACTCAATCGAAGAGTGGACATCATTATTACCCGCTTACAGTATGACGGGATTTAAGGTAGCCAAGGCGAAGGAGGGAAAAAATGGGGACTAAGAATTTAAGCGGCATCCTGATTTGTGTGTCACTGTTTTTGGCAAGTTTTGCTTTCAGTAGAGGCGTCAACATGTACCTCAACCTTGTTGCCCTTCTGGTTGTCGTCTCGGGAACCATCGGATCGATGTTTTTGAGTTATTCATTTGAACGTATTCAATCCGCCTTTTTAGTCGCCAAAAATGCCTACTTTGTGAAATTACCCAGCCAAGATGATTTGATCAAAGCCCTGCTGGGACTGGCAGTTAAAAGTCGCTATGACGGCATTTTATCGCTCGAAAAAGCCTTGAGCAAAACAAGTGCTTCTTTTTTGAGAGGCGCACTCGACATGCTCGTAGATGGATTTAAGGACACGGAAGTGAAGCAGATGCTGAGTGCCGAAAGCTATTTTTTCAAACAACGCCGCGTCGCCAATGAACGTGTTTTTCGCAGCATGGCCCGGTCGGCACCGGCCTTCGGTATTATCGGCAGTGTGATCGGCCTCATCGGCATGTTGTCCGATTTAGGGGATACGACGGTCATATTACAGACTATTCCCATCGCCCTGACATCCACCCTCTACGGCATTTTGTTAAGCAATTACATTCTGACCCCGATTGCCGAAAACATTCACGCCCGCACACACGAAGAACTGCTCCTACAAAAAATGATTCTCAACGGCATTTTGGCAATCAGCAGCGAACAGAACATCTACAAACTCGAAAAGAAACTCTGTTTGTTCCTCACCCCGGCAATTCGCAGAGGTAACGAAAAAGATTTCACAAAAATCAGACGACGATATGTGGGGATGAATTTTCAGGAAAGAGAAGAAGTCTTTGAAGCCGCTCCTTCAGTGTAACTACGGGCTGATTTCCTGCTGAGGGCGTGCATACATGTAACCCTGTGCAAATTGACAGCCTTGTGCCATGAGATACTTTGCTTGTTCTGGCACTTCGACCCCTTCGGCAACCACTTCCAGGCCGAAATTTTTTGCCAGTTGCATGATCGTTTTGATTAATTCTTTACTCTTTTTATCTTTCCCGATCAGGTCAACAAAAGAGCGATCAATTTTCAAACCTTCAAAGGGAAATTGCTGCAAATAACTTAAAGAGG
>CAZRYI010000028.1:9446-14033 GCA_964604255.1 uncultured Nitrospirota bacterium | reverse complement strand
GCATCCAAAGTAATCACTTGGGCCTCTGCTTTATTGGGAACCGGCAGGTGATTCAGCCATTCGATTGAGTGGGGGTAAAGACGGAGCTTGGCATTCTTTTCCATGTCATCAAAAACAGCCATTTTACGGTCGCCGACAACAATCAATTTCTGTTCTTTGAAGGGGTGAAGCCAGGAAACAAAGATATGGGCCTTCACACCGCTGGGAAAAGAAAGCAGGCTGACAGTGACATCCGCAATTTCAGGGTGCAGGTAGTTGCCGCCCTGCGCACTCACCTTGTCCGGCATTTCATCAAGAAGCCCCAGAATCACAGAGATATCGTGGGGAGCAAAAGACCAGAGGATATTTTCTTCACGGCGAATTTTGCCTAAGTTGAGGCGATTGGAATAGATGTATTGAATGCGCCCTAGTTCACCCGAATCAATCAATGTTTTTAATTTCAAAACCGCCGGATGATACCAAAGCAGGTGGCCAACCATGAGAATACGGTTTTTTTCTTCGGCCAGTTTAACCAGGGCCTCACCTTCTTTGACAGAAAGGCAGAGCGGTTTTTCGACAAAAACATCTTTTCCGGCAAGCAAGGCTTGTCGCACAAAGTCGGCATGTGTTTCAGCCGGTGTTGCAATGGCGACTGCCGGAATATCGCTTCGATTTAAAATCTCAGAAAAGGAGAGGACATTGACATTCGGATATTGTTTGGAAAGTACAGCGAGGCTCTCTTTCCGTCGGTCACAGATGGCGGCAAGGGCAGCCAGCTCGGAAAAATTCCGAACAAGGTTTTTCCCCCAATAGCCACCGCCAATCACTGCAACTTTCGGAAGAGATCTCACTTTTTCTAGAGCGTCAGGCACAAAGAAGGTCTTTATTTGTGGACATGCATTGAAAGGGCATGTCCGTTGTCGGTGGATTCGACTTCGACTTTTGTTCCGATTTTGACTTTTCCTTCAGTATGAGTCGATTTGTTGACATGGAATTTATGCGATTTGCCAGCCTTGTCTTTCACAATAACAAAGGGGCCTTCTATTTTTGCAACTTCACCGACAACTTTATGTCCGTGATTTTCCTTTTCGTCATGCCCGTGGCCCGGCCCTGCAAAACCGGGGGCGTTGAACCCGATGACCATCGCCACTGCAATCAATAACGTCGCTAATTTGTTCAATGTATTCCTCCTAATTGATGGGATAAGACATCCTTGGTGCACCAACACCAGGATTGGGAGAGTATAGATAATTACAAAAATTGAATCAATCAGCCTGGCTGCGTTATGGGAACTGGAAATTCTGAACGCACCCTGAGTATCTGGCTTCGATTGAACATTTCCTGCCAGATCCGTTTTAGCGGTCGTTCATAGAGGCTTGCAGCATCGGCCTTTACCAAATGCCAGTCACCGCGTTTCATTTCTCTTTGAAGCTGCTCTGGCCCCCAACCAGCATATCCGGCATAGAGTCGAAAATCCTGTCGGCCTTCTGAAAGTCGTAATTGTTCTGCGAGGATACGGGCCTCCTGGCTGGCATAGACATCATCAAAGATCGGTCTTGCCTCACTAGCAGCCAAGTCACTGCGATAGAGCAAAGTCAGGGTTTCCCGATCAACCGGCCCCCCATCATAAAGGATACCGACAGGCTGAGATACGGCATCCATTTTGGGTAAAAGCTGAGAAAGAGGCAGGGCTGTTGAACGATTGATGATCAGACCCATCGTGCCTTTTTTGCCATGCTGCAAAAGCAGTACAACCGTTTTTTTGAAACTCGGATCGGATATCTTGGGATCAGCAACGAGGAAGAGGCCCCTTGAGGGTGAGACAAGGCCCGCCTTTAAGGGGAAAACAGTGGAAGCTTCTGCGACTTCCCGAACTGCGTAAAAAGGAACAAGCAGCAAAAACGTTACACACAGGCCGGCTTTTATTTTCAAAAATGCTGTGCGATAGCTCATTTCGTGGCCTTGCCGGTTTATTTCTTCATGGCCTTGAGATCAACTTCTTGCAGTCGTTTTGTAATCTGCATTCTCAACGCCATGCCCCATTTACGACCGACATTCATGGTCTCCTTGGTTAACAAGGGAAGTTTATTCAGGAAGGTTTGACCGGTTTCTGTCAGATAAAAGGCCGTGATTTCCTTCATTTCTTTGATTGTGAGGTTTGTGATGTAGAGCTGAATAATGCTTTCGTTGAGGGCTTTAATATCGACTTCTTTTGAAAAGTCGCTCCAGAATTGATTTGGAATATCCGGCATTTTCTTTTTCTGAATCTGAATCAATTGTCCTGAAATATTTTTTCCGACCTGCGTCAATCGGGCCACTTGGAATAACTCCTCTGCAGCCGCTGTTGCGCCAGCTTCCGCTTGCTCTTGCGCCATGGCAAACGGAGAGGCCACCGCGATAAAAAATAAAATTGAAAACGCACTCATCAGTACTTTTTTCATTCGATACTCCCTGAATATTACGGTGGTTGTAAACAATCGATATGCGACGAAATTTGGCATATCATACGGAAAAGGGGTGCTGCAAGGCAAGGCGGTTTCTTGACCTAAGATAGGTCGGTGGCTATACTCACCTCCTTTTTAATCTGAGTGATCAACACATGAGCCAGGAAATTTCAGTTCCTTCCCTTTTTCAACTGGGTTACTACTGGGAAGCAAAGATTTTTTTGACTTCCGTCAAACTCGATATTTATACCCCGCTTGCCGAAGGCCCGAAAGCGAGCAAAACAATTGCCACCTTGATTCAGGCCGACCCGGACTACCTAGAACGCTTGCTGGATGCCCTAGTCTCCATCGGCGTATTGCGACGGTCTGAGGCAGGTTACGAAAATGTGCCTCAGCTTGCAGAATTTCTTGTAAAAACCAGCCGCTTCTACATGGGTGAGCTGATGTTATTGCAGGATGCCGAATGGGACCACTGGGGAAAGTTGGAAGACATTGTGCGAAGTGGTCAACCCCCCATGAAGGGCAACATTTTTATGAACCGCCCGGAGGTTGGTAAAACTGTCTTGCGGGTGCTGGATCGCATGGCCCAACGAGTTGCCCCCGGACTTGCCGATAAAATTGACCTTTCGAGCGCACAAAGCTTCATCGATATTGGTGGGGGTGCGGGGACTTTTTCCATTGCTTTTTGCAAACGCGATGCACATTTGAAGGGGGTGCTTTTCGACCTGCCGCAAACTCTTGAAGTCACTCAAAAAAACATTCAGGACGCAGGCTTCGCAGAACGGATGACCCTGTATCCTGGGAATTTTAATCAGGATGCAATTCCGGGTGAATATGACGCCGTTTTCCTCTCCGATATTCTTCACTATCAAACGGATGCAGAAAATGCGGCCTTGATCCAAAAACTTTATCACAACTGCAAAGCGGGCGGCAGGATTATCGTCAAAGACATGCTGCTCGGTGCAAAAGACAGCCAACCCGGTTGGAATGCTATTTTCTCAATTCACATGATGGTCTATAGCGAAAAAGGGCGATGTTTTAAAGAAGCGGCTGTCCGCTCCTGGCTGGAAAAAGCCGGTTTTCAGGACATCGTCCTGCTTGAACGAAACACCATTCTGACTGCGCGTAGACCCATGGAAAAGGGGGATGTATGAAAGACTTTTTAACTTCGCCAGGATTCCTTTCTCCTTACGGTACCTTTGGTGCGGACTTCTCCACAGTCATGGCCTGGTTCTTTACGATCCTTTTTATTTACGGTTGGATTGCTGCAAAAAGGCATCAGGGACAACGCCATCACCTCGTAACTTTGTGGGGGATGCTCGCCATGCTGGCCTACTTTACAATCTACTATCTGGCAAGAGGTCTGGGTGCGCTCTCGATTGAGGGAAAAGAAGGTTTCGGCGGACCCGATTGGGCCTATGACTATATTTTTTCTCCCATTCTGCTCGTCCACATTATTGTCATTACAGTGGGTTTGGTGCTCGCAATCTACATGATTGTATTAGGGTTCCGCTCCTCTGCGAAAAAACTGGAAATACGTTACCTCAAAACAGACACACTCAAAATGAGTGCTAAAGCCTTTAAGTGGGTGATGATCGGCACTGGCTCAATTTTTGGACTGCTGGCCATCGTTCGATCAGGATCCTTCGCCAGAGTCATTGTATATATTGTTGGTTTTGGGATTGTTGCAGGTGTTTTATTCCTGGAGCGCGGCGTGGAAAAATGGTGGCCCGATGGTGCAAAACGCCATCGCGTTATCGGCACACTCACGATGTGGCTCTATGTGATTGCCCTACTCACAAGCACCGCGACTTACATTATGCTGTATTATATCTACCCGGTGGAGGCGGTTTAAGCCGATGGAAGAACGCAGAAGCGCAACACGTCACCCCTTTCAACAAGCCATCGAAGTCATTCATGCTCCGAGCAATCAGTCCTTTAATCTACTTCGGGGAAATATCGGTTTTGGTGGTACAGGTGGATTTACACCGAATATACTCGATGCGGGGGAAGAAGTGATGATTCGCCTTCACTTTCCACAACGCTCTGGGGAGGTGGTTCAAGAAGAGGTTTCTGGAAAAATAATCTGGTCCAAGCAGGACGGGAACTTCACTGCCATGGGGCTTGCTTACACTTCCCTGACACGCACATCCCAACCACTACT
>CAZRYI010000028.1:0-9346 GCA_964604255.1 uncultured Nitrospirota bacterium | reverse complement strand
AGCGATCGTGGCAGACAAGACAGAGGGTCTTGGAAGGGACTCTGAGGAAAGGACGGACTTTCTCGCTATGTGGGTTGTGACAGCTGTCACACTCCATCAAACCTTCAGTCGTGCGAACGAGGGTTGAAAGTTGTGTCGCGTTGGAAATCTCCCCCTTTGGCAAATCAAGATATGAGGACGTCCCCCCAGTCGGCAGGGTCAAGCCTTTTTCATGACGATCGGGTAGTGCCCAGTAGCGCGAGCGCGTCACGGTTGCATTGTGCGGCACAAAAACACCGTCCGGTTTTCGAGGATAAATAATTGAAACAGGATGATCGACACGGCTGAGCGGCGGCGCACCAAGTGGCCCTGCCATGCCATTCCAGGCTGGTTGGGCAGAGGCCCCGACACGGGGATTATCCACATTGATCCCGTGCATATCACCACCCAGCGCACCATCATGGCAGGAAAGACAGATCAGGGAAGAGCCGGTGGGATGGTTGTAGGGATGCTCATCAAGCGGTGCGGTTTGAATCGCACGATATTTTGAGTCCTTCATTTCCCCTGGATTCCAAAGTGGACTTTGAAACATGTTGTCTTTTGAATCGACTGCGTCTTCTGAGTTTTCAGAGGACATTTTTTCTTCAGATACTTTTTCGGGAAGGACTTCTGATGTACTCCAGGGCAGCTCACCCGTATGGCAGACAACACAGGTATTGTCATGCTCAGTCTCCGGGGCAAGCAGGTTGTGCCGTGTATCTTTAACCCCTTCCAGCGCTCCCGCCCTCGCGCTTTGAAGCGGATAAACCAGGGTTAAGGTGATCAGAAGCAGGTAAAAGGTTCTTCCCCTCATTGCTTCGCTCCGATTTTTTTCTCAATGATTTCGATCAGGGACTCTGCCATTTCAGTAATGGTCTCTTGTGCTTCTCCCTCAATCATCACACGCAAGAGGGCTTCCGTCCCTGAGTAGCGAACGAGAATACGCCCTCGACCTTCCAGTTGTTTTTCAAATTCAGCGATTTGTTTTGTCAGTTCCGGCAGCGTCGAGAGTTCGGGTTTGCTGGAAACTTTGACATTCTTTAAGATTTGAGGCAGGGGATTCATGCAGGCAACCAACTCAGAAACAGGTTTTCCCGTCCGAATCATGAGAGAAAGAAATTGCAGGGCGGTTATAACACCATCTCCTGTTGTATTGTAATCCAGGAAGATCATATGCCCCGATTGCTCACCGCCTAAATTGTAGGCCCCCTTGATCATCTTTTCCAAAACATAACGATCACCCACCTGGGTGCGAAGCACATGAATGCCCTTCGGATGCAGGGCAAGCTCAACACCCATATTGGACATCAGGGTTGTCACCAGGGTCTCACCCTTTAAGCGCTGTTCCTGTTGCATGGAGAGGGCAAAAGCAACCATGAGCGCATCCCCATCAACCACTTCCCCTTTTTCGTCCACAAAAATCGTGCGATCCGCATCACCGTCGTGCGCAATGCCGACGTTTGCGCCATGCTCAATAACTGCCTTTTTTAAGCCCTCGGGATGCGTCGAGCCGCAATCTTTATTGATATTTGTCCCACTGGGTTGATTGTTTATGGCAACCACATTTGCGCCGAGTTCACTCAACACCATAGGTGCCACCTTGTAGGCTGCGCCATTGGCACAATCAACCACTACTTTGAGACCCTGAAAATCGAGACCTTTTGGCAGAGAATTTTTAACAAATTCAATATAACGGCCTTCAACATCATCAATGCGGTAGACCTTGCCAATTTCTTCCGCCGTTGGCCGAATGGCATCTATTTCTCCAGAAAACAGCAGGTCTTCGATTCGACTCTCGACTTCATCGGGTAGTTTTAAGCCCTCTTTCGAGAAAAACTTAATGCCGTTATCCTGAAAAGAATTATGTGATGCCGAAATCATCACACCGGCATCCGCCCGAAGCGATCTCGCAAGAAAGGAGATTGCGGGTGTCGGCAGCGGTCCGACTAAGATCACATCAACCCCTAAGGAGCAGATGCCTGAGGTTAAGGCCGACTCAATCATGTAGCAGGAAAGCCGTGTATCTTTTCCGATAACGATGCGATGTCGCCCTGCTTTGTGCTTAAAAATATGGGCGGCGGCGCGACCGAGTTTCATCGCCGTTTCGACGGTCATGGGTTCGACGTTGGCGATGCCTCGAACACCATCTGTTCCGAAAAGTTTTCGCATTTTATCGATTCCTCAAATCAGTGAGCGTGGTCATCTTTGCTTTCATCTGCATGACCGTGCGAAGCAGAACCGCGAAGCTGTTTTTCGTTCACCATAATCTTGGCTTTGTCTTTCATTCGATCAATTTCAAAATTGATCATCTGCCCTCGAAGGTTTTGCAGGTGAGCCGGTGTCAATTGCTCAAAGGCCAGTGGGTCTTTTTTCTCAAGCATCTGAATAATATGGAAGCCGAAATCACTTTGAACCGGCTGGCTTATCTCATTTATTTTTAATGCAAATGCTGTATCTGAAAAGGGCTTCACCATGCGTTCTCTGGAGAAAAAACCGAGATCTCCGCCATTTGTTGCGCTGCCCTGATCCACTGAGACGTCTTTTGCAAGCTCAGAAAAATCGGCACCTTCATTCAGTCTTTTTTTTGCAGCCTTTGCTTCATCTTCCGTTTTTACAAGGATGTGTTTTGCACGAATTTCACGGAAGTCTTCGTTGTTTTTGCCGTAGTATGCTTTCATCGCCTCATCGGTGACCTTCTCATCAACGATGGTGTTGATGACTTCATGAATCACCAGTTCGGCAATTCTCTCTTCAATGAGAGCCTGGATTTTTTTGCTTTTATCAAAACCCCGGCGCTTGCCTTCCTGATTCAGTACTTCACGGGCAATCATCATATCAAGCAACTCTCGTCGCGTGCCCATTGTCTCAAAGCCTCCCTGCTCCTGGGTGAGGCGACTCATGCGCTTTTCAAAGATTTCAGCCGTAATCGGCACACCATTGACCGTTGCGACAGCATCAGCCGGTTTTGCAAGCAGATTACTTTTCATAGGAATAAGAAGAGCGACGAGGGAAACAACAAAGATGGTACCGTTCTTTAACATTTACAATCCTCCAAATTAAGATAAAATTCAGGGAAGTTTACCCTCTTTTCTCAAGAAGATCAATTATTATGACTACGCATCACCGCGAGAATAAAGTGAATATGCTATTCTTTTTTTGGCTTGGATCCTGACCTTGAATCAATCAAAACATTCTAAAACAATCACTGCGATTCTTAAGGGTGACATTCGTGCCATTTCACGCTTGCTGACACAAATCGAACGCCGTGCGCCCGATGCGAAACCTTTGTTAAAAACCCTCTATGCACAGACAGGAAAGGCCAATGTGATTGGCATTACCGGCCCCGGCGGTGCAGGAAAAAGTACGTTGATTAACCAGCTCATTACAGGTTTCAGGGCGCAAGAACAGTCCGTTGCTGTGCTTGCAATTGACCCGAGTAGTCCTTTTACGGGAGGGGCTATTCTCGGCGACCGTCTTCGAATGCATGAACACTTCCTGGATGGGCAGGTCTATATTCGAAGTCTTGCGACTCAGGGCATGTGGGGTGGCATTTCTCCCGCCCTCTTTGAAGCCATTCATGTGCTGGATGCGGCGGGCTACGACATTATCCTGATTGAAACAATTGGCGTCGGTCAGGATGAAATTCAAATTGCGGGTTTATGCCCCACTGTCCTTCTGGTTCTGGCCCCTGGCATGGGGGATGAGATTCAAGCGATGAAGGCCGGACTTTTTGAAATTGGGGATGTGCTTGTTGTGAATAAGGGTGACCGCGAAGAAAGTGATTCTTTTTTTCTTAAGCTCCAGGCACTGGAAGCCAATCGCCCCATGATCAAGGTTTCTTCGGAGGAGGGCAGTGGCATTTCTGAATTGTTGACTGTTTTGAAAACGAAAATGAAAGCAGTTCAGACAAACCGGGGGAAAAAGATAGCCATTATTTCAGAGGAACTTCGCTTGCTTGTGTGGGAGGGGATTAAGAATGAGATCAATGAGCGACCTTTTTCAGACAGCGAACTCGAAGCCGTGCTGCTGCGAGAAAAAGATCCCGATACCCTGGTTGCAAGTTTCATCAAGAAACAATCCCCCTAAGCTTTCTTCTTAAGTTCCATGATCACCAACTTGGCAACATCTTTTAGGGTTTCAAAAACACCTGTGCCATCAGATGCGACTGCCTCGTAAGAGGGAACTTTTCGGGGGTTAAGCGTATGTTCCATCTCATCAACGGGAATCACGTTGGGTAGATCTCGTTTGTTGTACTGGATGATATAGGGGAGTTTTTCTAACTCGAAGCCTTGTTCATTCAGGTTGATTGCCAGATTGTCGAGGCTCTCCAGGTTAGCTTCAGTACGCTCTACCTGGGAATCCGCAACAAAGATCACGCCATCAACCCCCCTGAGGATGAGCTTTCGGCTGGCATCATAGAAGATCTGTCCTGGCACGGTATAAAGATGAAATCGTACTTTAAAGCCTTTGATGTTTCCAAGGGCCAGGGGGAGAAAATCGAAAAAAAGCGTTCTTTCGGTTTCAGTCGCGAGGGAGATCATTTTTCCCTTGCTGTCTGGATTTATTTTTTTGTAGATGTGCTTTAAATTGGTTGTCTTCCCGCAGAGCCCAGGCCCGTAGTAGACAATTTTACAACTGATTTCACGCGCCGAATAATTAATAAAAGACATCTTCGTAACTCCTAGGGGAAGATCTGTAATATTTTAATCATTAACATTAACAGGGCTTAAGTAAATAAGTTTTCAATATCTTCTTCGGATATTTCCGTAAAAAAATCGCCCCCGTCCTGGGCATGATTGGCTTTTTCCATTTTCTCCGCGACCTTCACAAAGATTTCAGTCAAAACAACAACACTTTTTTTTGCCCTCAAACGGACAAGCCCCAAGGAGGAGCGATGGTCAAAGATGACCACAAGGATTGCACGCTGTCCAATCAAAGAAATATGAATATTGTCTTTTTCCCCCTCGTGAAAAAGAAGCGAAAATTCTTTTTCACCAAGCAGCTTGGCCATGCCACCTGTTGCTGCAATATTTCCGGCAGTCAAGGAGGCAAGGGAGGTGGTATCGATGTTGGCTGTTTCACCGACGGACGCGATCATTTGGCCGTCTTTATCAACGAGGAAGGAAAGTTTGGCGTTGGAAAGCTCGTTTAACTTGAGCAGCTCTTTTTCGATGTGCTTGAAATCTTCATCATAGAGCACTAAGCCGGGATTGTGCATATGCATAAATACCTAGGGGGAAATTTAAAGCGAGCCATCGCCTTGATCATTCATTTATACCACCAGAACCGGGCTTTCGCAAATGGACAAAGGGAAGTTCAGCATAGGGCAGAAAAAAGGCAAAAAAAATCCCATCACTTATTAAGTGATGGGATAAAAAAACAATCAAACAGGCATTTCAATTTTAGCGTTGAGCCATTTTTATCGCCTGATGTTTTGCCGCGTTACAAACGACGACACAGAGTTCGCAGCCTTTACAGCTGTATTCGTTGACCACTGCCACTTTTTTTTCGGGATCAAACATAATTGTATTTGCTTCAGGGCAATA
Organism: uncultured Nitrospirota bacterium; assembly: GCA_964604255.1. Classification (GTDB taxonomy): domain Bacteria; phylum Nitrospirota; class Nitrospiria; order SBBL01; family JAADHI01; genus JAJDBU01. Next base: position 3,782 of record CAZRYI010000028.1, on the reverse strand, counting down.
CATAATACAGAGACGGCAGCCTTTGTGGGCTACACATGATTCATCTACAACTTCCGCAACAGCATACATCGCGTTCTTCTCCTTTTTCTAAACGAGCACGGGGGATTTAAGGGTTTTTACCCAGGCAGCACCTAGATCATAGACCTTTCGAACCGTCTGCATATTTTTTTCAAGAAGCTGTTCCTTTTTTGCAAACTTCTTTTTAATCGCTTCATCCAGGGTGGCTGTACCACCAGAGGCGACATACTTCTTACCAAAGCGATCTCGAATGGAGGCCTCCATGGATGCCATTGTCACCATGTCTGTTGCACCCATTAAGGCACCCAGCATCGCCATATTCGTCGCCAACTCTGTGCCAGCAACTTCAACAGCCAGTGGTGTTGCCGGTACATAGAAAATCGGGCAATTTTGGTCTTCAAGGAACTTAAGGTTTTCTGCTAAGAGGGGCAGGGGTTTGTCTGAATTGATGATCACCATCCCCCCTTTTTTAATGCCATCATAGAAAGGCATGGTATAACATTTCCCCATCGTGATCACAGTGGGATGAAAGATCATGATGACATCAGGGTAGACTAACTCACCCCGATCATAAATTTTTTCATCACCCATCCGAACATAACTTTCAGCAGGTGCCATTCTTTTTTCTGCCCCGAAAAACGGGTTGGAGATCGCAAACTTCCCATCTTTGGAAGCCGCCGTTGCCAGGACATGAGCCGAAGTCACCACACCCTGACCTCCAAGCCCCGACATCCGTATGTTAATACGTTTTCTCATTCCTTACTCCTTCGCATCAGCCGTTTCATCTTCAGCTCGTACTTCTTTAGTCCGTTTTTTTCTTACGTCGCTTCTTTTTCGGAGCAATGGAGTCCATGTAGGCTTTTGCTTCATCGGTGATGAATTCCTTGAATTCAAAACGCTGCCCGGGGCTTTCGCAATCCCTCATTTCCTGAAGACCTTCCATCATCTGTTTTCCAATTTCAAGAATGCAAGGTGTATAGATCTGGACGTAAGTCGGGCCAATTTCTCTGGCGATTAAGACAGCGTTCCGAATGACTTTTTCCACCCGGTTGGGTTTGCTGCTTGTCAACATCGCGACGTAATGGCAACCTGAATCCTCTGCAAGTTTCGGCATATCGACTTTATCAAACTTCTTTCCAGCCGGAGCCATTTTCCCAACAAAACCTTTTTGCATCAAACCACTTTCCTGGCCTCCGGTGTTTGCATAGAGTTCATTGTCAAAGCAGATTGTTGCAAATTTTTCCTGGCGAAACCACGACTGAAGCGTCATATCCAAACCAATATCAACGGTCGCACCATCTCCGGCAAGGACAACAACATCTTTGATTTTATCCGGAAAACGATAAGCAAGCGCCCTTTTCAAACCGGAGGCAACCGCATTTTGGTTGCCAAAGAGAGAATGGATATTGTGAAGGGCAATATGAGGGAAAACAAGGCTGGTGCAACCCGTGGAACCCACCATGACCGTGTCTTCAGGGTTTGGAAGAGAAGCCAAAATATGTCGAAAAGCAATGGACTCAGGACAGCCGGCGCAGAGAGAATGCTCTTCGATCAGTTCTTTCGATGAACCGACATCTTTCCAACCTCGGTTTTCTTTTCCGTAAGTCGCATTTTCAACAAGCTCCTGATATTCCACAGGCATGATGTCATAAAATTCTTTACTGATTTTAATTTTATCTTTATGCATTGATGGCCTCCTTATTCTTTGCAAGGACTTTTTTGATCTCATCCACGATCACTTCCGGTGGCAGGGTCATACCGCCAGCGACATGAGGTCCAGCGATGACACGATGATTATCTGGAAGGGTCGCCTTAATTTCTCTCGCCAGCCAGCCGACAATGTTAAATTCCGGGACAAAAATCAGGCGTGCATTTTTGGTCGCCTGCCGAAGTTCCTCCGTTGGAAAAGGTCGAATGGTTTTAATCTTGACGATGCCGACCCGAATCCCTTCATTTGCCAAAAGGCGTGCAGCCTCCCGACCCTGTGCGACGGCAGTACCAGAGGAAACAATCAGGATTTCAGCATCAGTACGCTCTTCTTCGATCAATCCACCCAGTAAACGGACCGTGTGTTTTCTTGATCGCTCGCAGGCAGCGCGTGTTTCCTGCTGCCAGCTTGCCTGAGTTGCATAGCTGATATAGTTGCTCTTCATCACAAAGGGATCGCGCATCATGCGAATCGGCGGCACCTCCATGTCCATGCAGGGTACCGGAGAGCGATAGGGATCATAGGGGGGCAGTGTGAAATCAGCCGATGGAATCATGACATCATCCTTTGTATGACTGACAAAAAAACCATCAATACAAATTGCAATGGGAAGATGAACATCCGGCTCTTCGGCAACCATGTAGCCTTTGAGCAAATAATCAAAAAACTCCTGAGCGGATTCAGCATGCCAGATCAACATGCCTGTATCGACGACCATCCCGATTTCAAGGGTGTCCGGCTGAATGCTCAAAGGAGAATTAACCCCCCTCACCATGAAGTTGATCATGATAGGCAGTCGTGAGCCGACCCACATGGGAAAGTTTTCGTAGGCACGAAGGGTGCCGGGACCCGAAGTCGTTGTAAAAACGCGGGCACCGCCAAATGACGCCCCGGCGCATTCAGACATAACGGCAAATTCGTTTTCGCCTCGAAAATAGTCACCGACATAGCCCTCTACCCAGAGTTCTCCAACCAAGGCCGCAGCCTCACTTTGAGGTGTAATCGGATAGGAAATCGAGATATCGACACTTGCTCGGCGGATTGCCTCTTTCACGACCTCACTACCGGTCATAAAAAACCGTTCCCGAGGCGCCTCATTAAAGAGGTAGTCAGGATCGACGATTTTTTGTCCTTTTTTGTTAAATGTCCCGATTAGAGATTTTGATTCCATATTCTCCCCCTTCGTATTTCAAATGACTTATTCGTAAATAAGGCCAGGAAGCCTTAAGATGTGCCAGACTCCTTAAGGCGTTTAACGGTGCTCACAAGTTGCATGATTTTTTCCGGCGTTGCATCCCGAAAGGTCAGCATCGCATCTTCGTGACCTGCCTGTGCGCACATCGCAATAGTATAACAGTTGGTACCCCCTCGAATGATTTTCAGGGAAAGATTGGCCTGATGACAATGCACCCCAACAAACATACACACATCAATTTTATTGTGCCAAATCGTTAAATTCGGATGATTCGGATTGATTTCAATTTCCGGATCAATTTTGGGGTATTTAGGACGATAATCGGGCATTGGAATCAGGAGGGCTTTATCATTGTGAGATTTGAGCACAGTGTAAAGTGCGTAGATTGCAGTTGCCTTTTTTGCAGCAGTTTCATTCCAGTCCCAAAGCACCAGAGGGCCAGGGAAAATAGTCGGCACTTTTGCGGACAGAAAACGTCTGGCCGCTTCTTCCATCGCCAATTCCTCGGGCACGACCTCACTATTGACAAGCCCCTGCCCTTCGTCAGGAAGAACTACGCCAGCACAGGCTGCGGCAGGCGGCAAAAAAGCTTCCGGTCCTTCTAAGACTCGATATTTCTCCATCAATCCCTCCTACACTTCCGCTTAAATTTTAATTAAAGGTGTGTTTACAAAAAAATATCTCAAGATAAAGCTAAACACATGTGAGATGAATGAATAGTTCGAAAGAGGATTTTAACACGCTTAATACGACAGCCACCTTCTATCTAAATCCTTCACATAAACCGAATTCCTCCGAAAAATTCAAGTCAGAGGATATTTATCAAGGGTACATCGCACCTTTTCCCAAGTCAAGATTTTT
>CAZRYI010000027.1:11594-14203 GCA_964604255.1 uncultured Nitrospirota bacterium | reverse complement strand
AAGAATCGTCGCTGCACCTGCCGGAAAAGGGCTGGCAGTGGGTTGATGGGCATTTGGCGGCAGTGAGCACACATGAATGTCTCCGACCACTGCGGCGGGCATACCACCAATCAATACTGTGGCTGCGCCGGGTCCAACAATGGTGCCGCCGTGGTTGCTTGTATCTCCGACGCGTGCTGCGGGTGGCATGTGGTGATTCTCCTAATTCAATTGCAGCAGGCTGCCTTTAACGGTTGTGACTGCACTGCTTGAGAGTTCGGCACCAGCACCGCCTTCCATTTTCAGCTCTGTTCCGGCTTTGATGGTGAGTGAGGTGCTTGATTCAATTTTGATGTCAGTGGCGGCTTGAAAAATAATTTCAGCGCTGCTATCGATTTTAATGCCGTCTGAGGTCATCTCAATTTTATTGCCATTTTGATCCGAAATGGTGAGGGCTTGTTCGTCTTCATCCAGACTGATTTTATTGCCTTCCGGGGTTTCAAGCTCCATCTTTTTTTTGTCGTCATCAAAATAAAGTTTCATACCTGAACGGCTTTGAAAGACTTTTTCATGATTGTCGTCCGAGCCTTCAAGCGGGGCAGGTTTTGCGCTGCTGTGCAACATGCCCAAAATGATGGCCTGTCGCGGATCATCATCCAAAAAACCCAAAATGACTTCATCGTCAATTTCAGGTCGGAAGAAAAACCCCCGTTCTTCTCCTGCATCCAGTGACGACACCCTGGCCCAGGTGCCTTCGTCTTCGTTATCGACCAGCGGCATCCGCACACGCACACGGTGTTCGCCATCAGGATCTTCATTGCTCACGACGATGCCAATTTGCAGGCCGTTGATTGCGGGGAGTAAATTGGCCGCTTTGGGTACGCTGACGTCGTTCAGGCTATTTGCCGGAGCCTCTTCAGGCTGACCAAATTGAATGTGGGTCTTCCAGCCTTCCATCAAGTCATAGTCGTGGCGAACTCCCGTGACAAAAACCTTGCCCTGGTATCGCTCGCCTACGCCGTCGAGATTCACCATTTCTCCGGGATTGATCGTCGCAATGCCTTCGGTTTTGAGTCGCCCTTTGACCTTGCCCAAAGCGGCCCGCAATCGTGTTGCGTCGGCCCAGGCCTGTGCTTCTTCTTCCTCAATTTTTGAAGCCTTCAATTCATAGTCATTGCCTCCAGCAACTTCCGAAAGGCTTTCGCTGTCATAATTTCCGGGGCCATCGGCATCGGAAGGCACCGCTTCTTTTTCCATGAGATCTTGTTCGGCGGGATCCCAGCTTGTTGTTTTGACACCTGAATACTGCTCGCGCGCATCGACTTCAATATCCAATTCAAGCAGGGTGGCTCCGAATGCAAGGGATGCGACCGGCTCTTGCTCAAAATCGGGTTTTTTGATACTCATTTTTTCATCGTTGGTGTAGATCAGCTTGCCGTTGGCGGCTGCCCGCATTCGCATGAAATCCCAATCGGTCGCGGCATATTGCACTTGTTCTTTGTGGGTCGCATCTGTTGCTTCGATATCGTCGATCGGAATGTCATTTTGTTCGATCAGGTCGGTCATGATTTCGCTGTCTTTTTTCTCAAAATAATAAGCACTTTTTCTGCCGACGGTCATTTTGAGGGCTTCATGCCGACACTCAATGATCAACTGAGGCGTATTGTTGTCACGTACTTTCAGGCGATGTTTGATGACCACGCCATTAAAGATTGGCTGCGGATCATTGCTGGCACCTGCCAGAATCTCGATTTTTTTTCCAGGAGAAAGTGACTCTGAATCACTTAAAGGAAATGTCCCGGTTGCGGCCGCACCATCGGCATACACCAAACGGGCCGATGAAAGTTTGTTGGCCGATTTGTTCACGTTGACAGCGAGCAATTGATGTTCACGCGAGACCGCTTCACCCTCTGTTTTAATGGTAAATTCCCGGTTTTCAATGGGAATCTCTAATGTGCGATTTTGAGAGATGGCTATTTCTCCAAAGGTGGAAAGAGGATTCTTAAGCCGGGGCTCAAGCTCCGGAAATTGTCGATGCGGTTCGCTTTGGCGACCTCTAAATAATATTGGGCATCCCCATAAATTTCGTAACAAAGGGCGGGTAGGGTATCCCCGGCTTTTACCAGACGCATGTGGGTTAAATCGGGCGATTCATCCTGAGCAATCGCAACGCGAGTTTGGTCATCTGAATTATCGGTAAAATCGGCAGAAATAATGGCGCGAAGGGGGACACCATCGGGTTTGAACATTTTATAGGCAATGGATGCGCCCTTGAGCACACAGCGTTTAATCTGCAAAGTTCCCCAGGCGACTTTGAGATAATTGGGGCGATGGATGTTGCCGTTGTAGCCGGTGACGGTTTGGAATTTGGCAATCTTTTCCTGAACATCAATTGCCACGCCGTTTGCGCCCGTGCCATCAATAAAAAGGCTCAGGGACATATCACCCGGTTTCATTTTTTTAAATTCCATGCGGCTATTGGTTGTGCCGGAACCCTGTGCGCTGTCGTATTCCATTTCGTAAGAAAGCGTAATTTCGTTCGGATTGATATAGGCCTCAAAGCTTTCGACCGGCTCACCGGAATAATCCGCCGCTTCGTAGGCATGAATCTGTAATTTTTCGAGTTCGCC
>CAZRYI010000027.1:6472-11494 GCA_964604255.1 uncultured Nitrospirota bacterium | reverse complement strand
CTGGTGGCATTGAGGTCACTCAGCACCCACTGGGTGGGATAGGCTTTGATCACATGCCAGGTCATCAGCGGCTCGTGTTCCGCATTCAACAACTTAATGTCGATATTTTTCGGCTGAATATCGAAGTCTTCAATGGAGGCTTTCATCCATTTGATGACTTCTGAATTCAGCAGCAAACCGCGCTTCAAAACCAGTTCGGGGTATTTGGCCCGAGTGGGGTATTTTTGAAGGAAGCGGTTTTCTCCGCCTTCTGCGATTTCCTCGGTTTCCACCTCGACCGAAAGTCCGCTTACTTCCGTAAAACGGACATCCTGGTCACTGGGTGGTAGCCCAAGGATTTCAACCTTAAAATGAAAAAGGACGGGTGGGTAGTGGGTCGCCATTAGTCGTTCTGTGTTTTCATCCCTTCATGAGCGATTTCAATGGATTCGATGGCAACTTCATTGCCTGTTGCTTTGAGCGCCGGACCTTCGACTTTTACGGGAAAGGCATTTTGAATTTTCCAGACCATCGTGGGTTCATGTGCTTCGTTCAGCAGGCTGATCACCAGATCGCGTCTTTCAACAGTGTTCATTTTGACCGTACTCAGCCAATTGGCAAAGTCGTTGTCGCCCTTTACAATGCCCCGTTTTAAGGTGACGTTACCGAGTTTTGGAATCCCAGGCATCTTCAGCGGTGAATATTCAGGAGAAGCACCGTCGCGATATTCAATCACCTGTATTTCCTGGGTCAAACCCGATACTTCTGAAAACCCGACGCGTTCTCCAGCCCATTCAACCGTAAAGTGAAATCCCGGAAGCGGGTATTGTGCATGTGTCGCCATGATTTTTTACCTCTCTAATCTATTTGATTTTTAATCCGCGTAGGGGCGTATTGCAATACGCCCCTACAGTGAAAACCCCGAAATCACTAAGCCGTCTGCAATTTGTGAGAAAACTTCAGAATAATAAATTCGGCGGGTCGCACCACGGCCATGCCAATTTCGACATTCATTCTGCCTTCTAAAATGTCTTGTGAAGTCATGGTTGTGCCCAAACCCACTCTCACAAAAAAGGCATCCTGTGGTGCTGCTCCGGCAAGTGCACCATCCCGCCATTTTTGTGTCAGATAGTTTTCGATCATGCCGCGTACTTTGACCCAGGTGTTGGCATCGTTGGATTCAAATACGGCCCAATAGGTTGATTTTTTGACTGATTCTTCGACCATGTTGAAAAACCGTCGCACTGAGACGTAACGCCATTCGTTATCATTTCCTGCCAGTGTGCGTGCGCCCCAGACCAGGGTGCCTTTTCCGGCAAAACTACGAATGGCATTGATTGACTTTCCTGATGTCGCATCGACATTGAGACCATCCTGTTTGGCGTTATCAAGTTTGACGACGGGTTCAATGACCCCTGCTAAGCTGACATTGGCCGGTGACTTCCAGACCCCGCGATTGCTGTCCGTTGCGGCATAGACTCCGGCAACTGCACCACTGGGAGGCAGCACGACAAAGTGGTCTTTCAGGGTGGTTTTTACAAAATTGTAGAGTGCGGTATTTGTCGTCTCAAAGGTGCCGAGATCGGCAGCCGGGGCGGCGTTGTAGCTGACATCAATATTGGTCTCATCCGCTCTCAAGTAAAAGTTCATCGTGGTCTTGAGAAAGGGATAGTAAGACGAGCCGTATTTCAAAAAATTGTTGCCGAAATAACCTCGATTCGCCAGTTGAGCAGCGGGGTCGATGTCGGTATCGCCATTATAAATGTCAAAGATGGCGAAACGATCTCCGAGTGTATTGCATTGTGTCAGAATCGCCTGAGCCAGAGTTTGGTATTCGGCAGTGGTGAGGCGAACGGATTCTGGGACGACGATCAGCGTGGGTTCGTCTTCCAGGGCCAGGACATTTAAGCCGTCTTGCAGGCCATACATTGTTGGCAGGTCTGTTGAGGCATCGCCAGCAAGATCAATGGCCGGTGTGGCCTGATAGATACCCACTGAAATGATGTAACACTGGCCGCCACCGTTTTCAAAAAACATTTTTAAACTGTAATAAAGCAGGTAGCTGAGTGTGGGTTCGGTAAATGAGGGAATGTTAAACCCTCCGGCACCATCATCTGCCACGGAGATGGCAACGGCATCATCCTCCGGGCCGCCGTAGAATTGTTCGTACTCTTTGAGTGAATAAATCTTAGTTGGTTTTAGAATGAGGTCGTTGTCGGCATCTTTTTTGGCAAACTCGGTATAACCGATAAATGCCGGGATGGCGGTTTCGACCTCTGCCACTGAGGGCGGGAATACTGAAATTTCTTCCACATAAACATCTGGGGTTTTATACGTCGGCATATCGTTATTCCTCTAGGGTTTAGAAATTTGAATGAATTGATCTGAACTGCTTTGATGTGCGCCCGGCTGCGGTAGGTGCGCGATGAGCACATCGCCATTTTTTCTGAGCTGAATTCTTTTTCTGGCTTTCTCCCGCCGTGCAAGGGCGGTTTGGGATTTAAAGAGTACTTTTCTTGCCGTACTGTCTCCCAACAAAGCGGGAGACAGGTCATCGACTGTGAAGGCTTCCGATGACACTTTGGTGAAGTTGATTTGAGGCCGTTTTTCTTCTGAAAACCCGGCATCTGAAACAGAGAGCTGGGCAAATTCGGCTTCGCTATAGTTTTTGACGACGAGGTAGTATTTTAAAATTTCTTCTCTTGCCTGAAAGGGAATCTGAAATTCAGGCGCTGTGTTATAAAAACCGGCATCAAGCTGAATTTCAATCATGCCAAAAAGACCGGCTTGTCTTAATTCGGGCTCGAGGTAGTAGGCTGTATTCAGGGTTTCTCCCGGATAGATTGCTTCGAGTTTGTAAGATCCCGAAGTGAAGCCGCTTAAATCAAAAGCGATGTCTAGGCGATTGTCGGCCAGGGTGATTGTTTCCGTTTTTAGGCTTGTGTCATCACTATTTTTAAGATGCACTGTCACGGGGCGATCAGGCTTTTTAAGGGTATGGCGAAAGCGTTTACCGACCAAGATTGTTTCTTCGGCGGCATCCAATAGCCCGGAACTGGATGTATTGCTGAAGAGGGGAATGGCTTCAGAATCACCAAAGGGTAAGGTTGTAAAATTACTGAAGAAGGTATTTTTTAACTTAAGGCCAATCCGTAATGTTTTGCCACTTCCGTCAATGATTGCGTTGCCAGCGCCATCTGCCTCGTAGAGAAAATAGCGTCTGCCTTCGCGACTTCTGGCCATGATTTTTGTGTTTCGTAGGGTTTGCACGGTATCCGAAGGAAGCAGAAACTCAAAATCATCCCCGCCCTGCTCATAGTAGGGGTGATTCATGGCAATTGTTAAGAGTGTTTTAAATTGGCTGGTCATTTGTCCTGAAGTGTTGTTTGAATTTCTAAAATCGGTTTCTGAATGGCTGTTTGAATATCTGCCTGAAGGATGACCATGCGCAGCTTATAAATCACGGATGGCAGTTGTTTCCCACCAATGAAGGCCCAAACCTGGTTCAATTGTTCGTAGTTGAGGGACTGAAGTTCAATGCTGAGTTTTTCGATGCGAGCATCAAGTGCGGGGAAGGCATCGGGCGCAAAAACAGGATGTGCCTGAAAGTAGCTCAGCAGGTAGGAGATGAACTTTAAACCCTGGTCATAGAGTTTAAAGTTTGCAGCGAACATGAGAGAAACATTGAGTTTCAGGGGCGGCGGCAGCACAATATGTTGCCCATTTTGATAAATATATTCGGGTGTTTGTGCTTTAAAGATGGCCTCTTCTTCAATATTGATCACCGTGGCGCAGATCCGACCATCGTCAAAAGCGTACTTACCCGACTCATCAACGACCGGGCTTAGCGTGACTTCAACGGCATCTGAGCCAGTGCGTGCCAAGAGATAGGTATTGAGTTCGTCTTTTAAAAATTCGATGGCGACGTCCAGCATGGTGTTATTCTGAGTCTCTTTCTTCCGTTTTTAAGTTCATGACCGATACAAGCAAGGGGTGTGTTAATCCTTCTGTTTCGATGACCGCGTAGCGTTGTTTGCCATCGCCTGTTGCGCTGAAATATTGAATTTTTCCTCGAAACCTAAACCCTGGCATCATGCCATTTAATATTTCTTCATGGCCGGGATGAAAAACATCTTCAATGCGGAATGAAACACGTTCCTCAATGTCGAAATCATCTGCATTTTTTTCAAGAACCATTGACTCTCCGCTGGCCGAAGCACCCGTTTTCCTAAGTAAATACAAGTTCGATGCCATTCTGTTTTAAGATTTTGATATTCCCAAAAAACTGTTTATTTTCAGTGGTATTGATGAAGCTTGTGAAGGCTAAGCTGGAAAAATATAGGCTGTGAAATCCAGAAAACTTTTCCTGTGCGCGCCTCAGAGTTTCTGGGGAACTTGGTGAGATAAAAGTTTAAGTGTTTGTTTTGTTAGTAAAATTTATTGAGGTTGTAGAAAGGAGCTTGATTGAGAATGTTTTTCCGGGAAGATTTATCGCATTTTATTGAACAGATTGCGGGTCGTTGTTTGTAGTACGCGGGCCATTTTGGAACGATTCGCGCCTGTTTCCTGCTCTGCCCATTTTAAGAGGATTCTTTCGGAGTAGGCGAGTACTTCTTTGAGAGAACATCCTGCTTCAATTTTTTCAACCAGGATCATTCGCAGGGCTTCATCTGTGTTCGCAGTAGATGTGCAGGATGTGCCAATGGCCGATGCGATGACTTCGGGAGGGACATCGGCCATTTCGATGGCTTTGCCAAAGGATTTTCTGAACAGAATTTTTCTCACCAAATTTTCCAGTTCTCGCACATTACCTTCAAACCTAAGTTGTTGGAAGAGTTCAAGAACCTGAGTATCTATTTTTTGAATGGGATGTTGATAACAACTACGGTGTTTTTCCAGGAAAGCATAAAAGAGGGATGCAATGTCTTCTTTGCGAAAGCGGAGTCCGGGGACTTCGAGCGAAAGCACATTGATGCGATGGAAAAGATCCAGGCGAAAGCGGCCTTCAGAAACCTCTTTTTCTAAATTTTTATTGGAACCGAC
>CAZRYI010000027.1:0-6372 GCA_964604255.1 uncultured Nitrospirota bacterium | reverse complement strand
ACGTTTTTCATCCATCTGGTGAATGGCCTGGGCGATCAGCTCTTTTCCGGTGCCGGACTCCCCGTAGACCATGACGGGCAAATCACTCAGGTAAGCAGCCTTTGTGATGAATCTTCGAATGTTCTGCATTGCGTCACTTTGACCCACCAGTCCGAGCGAGGCAAAAAATTGTTCAGAAGCATTGTCGTGTTGTTCTGCAAAACGTTTGGCGCACTCCCTCGTTTTGAGCGACAGCAAGTCGTTAAAGGAAGCCTTGTCTTCATCTAAAAAGGCAGCAACGCGGTGCAAAAAAGGTTTGCAGTAATCGCTAAGGGAGAAGCGGGCCACGTTGCCATCAAAAAGAATGACTTCCGGTGGGGTATTCAAATCAGAAAGGGCCTGAACGATATGATAGCCTTCACAGTCTTCTAAGGGGTTTGTGTGCTCGGAGGGACACCAACAGAGAGGAAGAATGACCACTGGAGGGCCTTGGTTTTGAGAAAAGGAAATGACCTCGCGGGGCAGGTCAACCATCTCGACTTTAAAGGTGTTTTGCAGAGACGCACGAATGCTACTGGCTCTCTCAGCCTTCCAGTCTCCGAGTAAAATAGTGGGTGTTGTCGATTTGGACGCCATTTCGCATCCTTAGTTCAGGTGATGATACGGGTCGCAATTAGACAGAAGTGAAGGTGAAACTCAAGCCAAATAGGTCGAACTTGACGATACCAGCTGAGGCAATACCTAGAGAGTCTAATTCACTAAAAATGCTATTCTTATCTCCAATAAATGTCAATGCAATAAAATCTATAATGGTGGGAGGGACTTAATCACCGTGTCTTCAAACCCCGAAAAAATGCCTGATTGACCTGTCTCAAAATTCGGGACTTGACCCCTAGCGATACATCCCTTATTTTTAATGGCAGTCATTATCTTTATAAAAGGAGGAATATATGGGGCGACCGAATTATCAGTATGAAAAAAGACAGAAGGAATTAGCAAAAAAGAAGAAAAAAGAAGAAAAAAAACAACGCAAACTAGAAGAAAAAAAGCTGCTGGAAGAAGGGACATCTGGTCAAGCATCGCCCGGGATCAATCCTGAAGCAGCTTCGGGAGAAACTCAGACCTAAATTTACCCTGCAAACTCACTCCCCACCATTTTATCCTGATTTTTGTCGCGTGGAGCGTGTGATCATCGATTTATCAAAAATAGAAGGTGAGGCTGAGTCAGAAGAAGAGCTTAGCTATCGTCTACTCAGGAAAAAACGGCAGCTTAGAAAACACCTAAATAAATTAAAAGCCACACTGCCTCATACACTCACTGATGCCTTTGATCGGCATTTTGAAAACCGACCCTCAGCCTATCTTAAAATAGAAGACAAACTGGATCATCTGGCTTCTCTCTTTGAGGTGCTTGAACAACAGATTCGTGCTGCTGATGGTAACAGCGATGTCGCCCAGGTTGCAGGGCGAATTGATTTTGTTGCAGATCGTCTGGATGAAATTGAAGCAAAACTCTATCAACGTCCTCCCAGACGTCGTCGACGCGGATTTAATTTTTCTGATTTTTTTAATCACTTTGGAGAACAGGGGCAGAAAGGTGCTTCAAGTGAAAGTCAGGAAATTGCCTCTCTGTCGGAGGCTTATCAGGTATTGGACCTGTCGGAAGGGTGCAGCCTTTCCGAATTACTTGTCGCTTTTCGGCGCTTAGCAAAAAAACACCACCCCGACGCAAGAGGTGGAGATCGCAGCAGTGAAGCAGAATTTCGCCGCGTGCTAGAAGCCTACCAAATGATTAAAACGGTTTTGAGTGCTTCGTAAGAGAGGCTGAAAATTAGGTCGTGTTTGTATCTTTACGGAATCGGGCTTCGGGTTTGGGGCCGGGGCGTTCATAATAATAGCCTTGTAGGTAATCAAAACTCAGAGCACGGCAGGTCGCTGCTTCCTGCTGGTTGCTGACCCCTTCAGCAACCGTTTTGATGTTCATCTTTTTGCAGATGGATAAAAAGGTTGCAACCATTTCTTTTCGTGCTGTCACCTTGTTGATGTTTTTGATGAGCGTGATGTCAAACTTTAAATAATCTGGCGGTATTTCGGCCAGTTCTGAAAGCCGGGTTTGTCCCGTACCAAAATCATCATAAGCGATACCGATGCCTAATTGATTCAGTTCTTCCCGCAAGGTTCTCATCACCTTGAGGTTGCTGACGGCTTGCTCATGGATTTCGAGGATCAAGCGGAGTTTGGGGAATTCCCTGCGGACTTTTTTGACCGATCTGAAAAGACGATCCACATCATTCAATTCACCCGGATGGATATTGATAAAAAACGGCAAAGCAGATGCGGCGCTTGCGGCGCGTTTTACACCGTCATCGCGTAATAATTCGACCAGCGCAATTTCAGATTTAACCATCTCTGCAATACGGAATAATTCCACAGGAGATCTCGGTAATTTGGCATGGGTGCCTCGACCCAGTATTTCAAAAGCAAAAGGGCTCTCATCGTGGCTATGGTAAAGCGTTTGAAATTCAGAAGTGACCAGAGATGAAGTCAATAGCTCCTCAAGTTCGAGCCAGCCAACAGGCAGCTTATTCACTGATCCGCCGATATTCAGCGTTGAATCATCTTCACTCGCTTGCAGGGTGGGTTCATAGCTCAGACGAAGCTCGATATTTGAAATATGGATAATATCGCCCTGTTTGAGTGTCGTTGCTGTTTTTACAGGGTGATGATTGACAAATGTTCCGTTCGTACTTTTTAAATCCAATAAAACAAGCTTGTCTTTTTCCTGGACGATTTTTGCGTGCTGGCGAGAGATGTTTTCGGAGTCAATGCTCAAGGGGAGCCCCGGTTTTCGACCGATAATAAAGGGAAAGGGCCGCACGCGTAGCTTTCTCATCGTCTTATGATGGTCTAAGTGTCCTTCCAAATACCAGTCATACATGCTGAATCCCTCAGTCATTACACCCTAAAAAAGGCCAGATTAGTTCACTACTCAAAAAATAACAATTAAAAAATCATCATCATCATTTCACTAAGACTCAATCAATGCTTTCCTTAAGTCAGACAGACGCTTAAAGAGCTTGAATTGCCGTAGTAAAATCGTTATTGTTTTTTTCTGAAGTTCCCCCTTCATTGGTATCGTCCAACTTGTCTCAGCTTACCTAGAGTATCGGGAGGTTCAGGAGGAAAATGGCTCGTAAAATAATAGTTGAAAAAAGTGTTCCCAGACACTACCTCTACGAGGTCATCGGCACCGGCCTGATGCTACTGGGGTTTTTGATCGCAGCCAGTTTGCTGACCTATCATGACAGTGATCCTTCGCTCTCCACCGTCTCCTCATCGACGGACATTCAAAATGCTGTGGGGAGAATGGGCGCGGTTTTTTCAGATATCGTGATGCAGTTGCTCGGCAGCAGTTCCCACTTTATCAGTCTTTTTTTACTCATTTCAGGCATCAAAATCGTTCGGGCAAAAGAAGCCTCTCGTCACCACAATGCCCTGATTGCGGGTTTCCTTTTGATGGCAATTGCCTTCTCCTCCTTGATTGCACTCCGAGAGGCAGATCCTCTCGGAGAAGGTATGAGGGGGGGGATCACCGGGGAATTGATGTCAGCTTTTCTAGTGCATTATTTTGCCAATACAGGTAGCTTTATCATTCTCTTTTCCCTGTTCTTGATGGGTGCGATGATTGCTTTTCCTTTTTCGCCTCATGCGGTTTTTCTGAAGATGATGTCCGCGATTCAGGCCTTCAATCAAAGAGAGGCGAAACCCGCATTGAAGGAGAGCAAAAATATCAAAATCGCGCCTTCAGCAGAGCAGAACTTGTTTGAACCCCAAGCATCAATCCCAGATGTTAGCCCGCCTCCGAAAGTCGTCGAATCTCGTCAGCAGGAGATTTTTGACTTTGAAAGAGATGAAGACATTGGAGATTATCGTCTGCCAACACTCTCCCTGCTCTCGGACCCGGCGCTGATGACCAGCCGAACCACACGGCAGGAATTGATAACGCAGTCTCAGATTCTTCAAAGAAAACTACGCGATTTCGGGATCGAAGGACGGGTCACACAAGTGCATCCTGGTCCGGTCATTACGATGTTTGAATTTGAACCGGCCCCCGGTATCAAACTCAGCAAAATCACCAGTCTGTCAGATGACCTTGCCCTGGGGATGCGGGCCTTGTCTGTCCGCATCGTCGCCCCACTTCCCGGAAAAGCTGCGGTCGGCATTGAAGTTCCAAACTTAAATCGTGAAGAAGTTTCCTTAAAAGAGATTCTTTCTTCACCCTCTTTTAATAAACTAAACTCTAAACTGCGCCTTGCTTTGGGAAAAGATATTTTTGGCAGCCCCGTTTCTGCCGACTTAGCAAAGATGCCGCATCTGCTGATTGCAGGGGCAACGGGGGCGGGAAAGAGTGTCGGTTTAAATGCCATGATCCTTTCCCTGCTTTACAGCGCGACTCCTGCTGAAGTGAAGCTGGTGATGATTGATCCCAAAATGCTTGAATTCACCCTTTACGAAGGTATTCCCCACTTAATTACACCCGTCATAGTGAAACCCAAGGCGGCCTCTGCCGCATTGAAAAAAATGGTGGTTGAGATGCAGCGCCGCTACGAATTACTTTCTGAAAAAGGCGTGAGAAATATCACGGCCTATAACCAATTGGCTGAAAAATCAGATGAAATAAATGCCTTGCCCTTCATCGTCGTCTGTATTGACGAACTGGCCGATTTAATGATGGTGGCCTCAAGAGATGTCGAAGACTCCATTGCGCGACTGGCCCAAATGGCTCGGGCGGCCGGCATCCACCTCATTCTCGCCACCCAGCGTCCTTCGGTCGATGTTTTAACCGGCTTAATCAAAGCCAACTTTCCCGCCCGTATTGCCTATTGTGTCGCATCAAAAACGGACTCCAGAACCATTCTTGACGCAAACGGAGCAGAGAAACTGCTGGGCAAAGGTGACATGCTCTATTCCGGTGGAACAGGGAAAACCACGCGTGTTCATGGCTGTTATATTTCTGAAGAAGAAGTGAAAAAAGTCGTCTCTTTTATTAAAGAGCAGTCTGATCCACATTATGAAACCGACTTCACCGAGGCAATTGCCAAGTCGGAAAATTCGAGAACCGAAATTTCAGATGATCGCGACGAGCTTTATGAACAAGCCCGAGAGCTGGTGATTTCCACAAAACAAGCCTCGGCATCCTTCATTCAACGGAGAATGCGGGTCGGATACCCCCGTGCAGCAAGGTTAATTGAAATGATGGAAGAAGATGGTCTGGTCGGTCCAGCCGTCGGCAGTAAACCGAGAGAAATATTAATCCGCAAGGAAGAAGGAGAATCAATTTAATGAAACATCGCTATAGTCGTTTTTTAATCGTCACCCTTATTGCGCTGAGTGCTACGATAGTGCCGGAATTTGCGAAGGCAGAACAAGTTGTTTTAGATGAAAAACTACAAAAGATTGTCAATCAGGTCCATACAGCCTATGAAAAAATAGACGACTTAAAATCCAAATTTGTTCAAACTGTCGAAATTTTAGACTTCAACACGCCCTATGTTTCAAAGGGCACACTTTTCATTAAAAAAGGAAAGATGCTTTGGGATTATGTTGAACCGAGTCATCAGCAGATTTTTGTAAATGATGGTGGATTTCTCTACTACGTACCGGATCACAAACAAGTCATTCGAAGTAAGGTTGGAGGGCGTTCCGACAGTCATCTCCCCTTAAAACTGCTTGCAGGTCGAGCGCAACTTGATCAGGACTTTGAAATTGCCTACGACATAGAAGCCCCGATGCCGGGAGAACCGATTCGACTACGGCTCATCCCAAAAAAGAAGATGGGTTTAATCAAAATCGTCATCACCCTGGTTCAGGCACCTAACATTGACGGACTGATGATTGACGAAGTTGTACTTCACGAAAAAAACGGCAATATTTCAACCTCCTCATTTGAAGAAATTGAGATCAATAAAGGTCTCGACGATTCCGTATTTGTCTTTGAAGTCCCGGAAGGCATTGAAGTATTAGATACCCCTTGACGCTTCATTGACTGGCATTAGACAAAGGTCAAAATCCAAGAAAGAGATCAAAATCAGATTGACATTAAGAAAGTCCATCTGTTAAAAACTGTCTCCCTTCCTTAAGAAAATGGGCGATTAGCTCAGTGGTAGAGCGCTTCCTTCACACGGAAGAGGTCACTGGTTCGATACCAGTATCGCCCACCAGATAAGCTTTTAAAATCAATGTGTTTTGAGGGGAGTGTCCAATATTCTGTGTCAGATAACTAAGGCTGATGAATTCAGCTTAAAAAAAGGAGATCTGATATGGAAAATAGATTAAAATTTTTCCTCGATTTTAGAATATTAATGTTTGAGCATCTTTCGGTATTCACTATGT
>CAZRYI010000026.1:0-14922 GCA_964604255.1 uncultured Nitrospirota bacterium | reverse complement strand
GATTCGAACTCCCGACCCCTTGATTCGTAGTCAAGTACTCTATCCAGCTGAGCTATGGGCGCATTTTTTTATGAGGGGGTAACGTCTTTTAATGTGATTGCAAAACGACTGTGCTGAAAGGGATGCATCGTCGGAAAGAGGGAAAAAAGCCAGCCTTCAAAAAGCTCTGAGCCTTTTTCATTGATCGTGACATGGATTGCTGGGTTCTTCAACTCATTGCTGACCGAGGTAAAAACCTTTCCCTGAATGATGAGGTCGGGGAAAAAGGTTCCGATTTTCACCGTGATTTCGGAGTCCGGCACAGTCCACTCATCTCCCAGATTAACCACATGCTCCGTAATCGCATGACTTTTTTTATCTTCTAGCATGAGCGTAACGCTCTTCCATTTACCTTTGACCATGTCTGGCACTACAACCATCGCACCGCTCAAGTCGGGAATGTCGTTATGCGCCCCACCACGTAAGGGAGGGGGAGTCGGTGATTCGGACTGCTGAACCGGGCTTGGCAGTGTTTCGGGCACCTCGGCAACCAGTTCCGAGTCACTCTTGTTGCATGAGATAAGGAATACAAAGGAAAATGCAATGATTGAATACTGAATCTTTTTCATGAATCTCCTCTTACAAGGCTGAATGACTTGGCGGAGAGGGAGGGATTCGAACCCTCGGTAGAGCGCTAAACCCTACGACGGTTTAGCAAACCGTTGCCTTCGGCCGCTCGGCCACCTCTCCTAAATTTACCTTCTACTATATATAAGTGCCTTAACAAGAATTCTTCTGGAACCTTCTATTCTACAGAGGGAATTTTATATCATAACAAAACATTGGAATCCAGATTATTCGCTCATTCCCTGCAAGAGCTTCTTATTCAAAGAATGGCGGTTACCAAAAGATCTACTCGCTACAAATGCGACATCTTTAAAAAATTTTCACTTCAGATGTGTAATAAAGCTTTACACAATACCTTTCAGAGATGAAATCTAAAAATACACTGATATATCAATAAGATATGAAATTAAAACATATCAAAACTAAAAATAGTGACGGAATTCCTTACATTTTATGGCAATAAATACTTGTAAAATATAAAGATTGAATGTGGGCATGGAAATTATTTCCCTATATAAATGAATACTTTACGATTTACCTTGTTTTGCTTTTTTGTTTTGGCACAGTGATTGCTTTACATGGGAGACAGAAAACGCAATCGATACTTAACTAAACACATAAGGGAGACATGATGAAAATTTCAAAAAAAGGAAACAAGTCAATAACCGGCCTCGCAATCTTTGCTTTATTACTCAGCCTTAGCTTTTTTTCCCATACGACTAAAGCCGAAGCCACAAGCCTTCTCGGATTTATTGATGTTGCAGGCTTTGTCGATGCAAATGCCGGTGGCGTAATCGATAACCTTGATGGCACATCAACCTTTGGTCAGATTGACTACACCTTCAAAGTACTTTCCGCTACTCCTGGAGTGGAACTGGGCGGCCTCTACCTTGAATTTGAATATGACGTTTTTGTCCCGCCTGTTGTTGCTGCTTCAAATGTGACCGCAGGTTATACCTATAACGGTTTGTCCGTTGGCGGTGGCTTTGATACTGCAATGTTTTCGGGAGCAGGGCTTGGTGTGGGTGACTCGCTTGAGTTCAGCCTGTTGAATGTGGTGGTCATGAATGATGCCTTGGTTGACCCGACAATTTGGGACGAAGGACAGATCTGGGCTCAAGGGTTTGTTGCCATGGGGATCGACCCTTCAGGTGCTCACCCATTTATTATCCCAAGTGGCAGCTCCACCGTCCCCGAACCTGCGACTTTGATTCTGATGGGTTCCGGCCTGATTGGTCTTGGTCTTTGGGGCAGACGTCGCGACACACAAGTCTAAGCGGCACACTGAAATAAAGAAACGCCAAAAAAAGGGGCGGATGTGGTCAATGGCTACTCCGCTCCTTTTTTTATTCTAACAACCACTTTTGTCTTCAACCCTGCAAATCAAGCTACCGCGACTTAGGATTATTTTCAGTCGGTCATCTTTTGAAACTTCTGTTTCTTCTCGAACGACATTCAAAGTCGGGAGCAAGCGGGTAATACTATAGCCCCGTCCTAGAATGTTTAAAGGGCTTAGCAGGTTGAGCTGATCCATTGCGGCCTGTAAACGCTCTTTTTCATGCGCAATACTGCGCCTTCCTTCTTGGATAAGGCGTGACTGCAAATCTTCACATTTTCTATTTAAACCACTTAAACGATTGCGCGGGCTGAGTTGTTTTAGGGACAATGCTGTTGTTTTAAGGCGGTTCTTTTTGATTTCAAGCACACGGTTCATGGCCTGTTTCAGTCGAATTGACAGATGATTCACCTGCTCTGTCAGAAATTGCACCTGTCGCCGGGGTGAGGGCAGGAGTCGCAAGGCAAGATCAAGGCGGCCCTTTCTGTTAAGCAAAATTTCCTGCATCCCACCGAGTAAGGTTTGCTGGAAAGTCAGCACTTCTTCTATCGCGGCGATCCCGTTTCGCACCACCATTTCTGCAGCAATAGAGGGTGTCGGTGCTCGAAAGTCTGCGACATAGTCGGCGATTGTTGTATCTGTTTCATGACCAATTGCGGAGATGACAGGGATGAGGGATTTTGCAATGGCCAGTGCAACACCTTCTTCATTGAATGGCGCAAGATCTTCAAGCGATCCACCCCCCCGTGTCAGGATCAGTAGGTCGAGCTGATTGCCTGGTGATTGTTGATGATATCGATTCAAGTGCGCCAGGGCCTGGACAATTTCCGAGGCAGCCTTTCCACCCTGAACGGTCACCGGATAGAGGAGAATGCGACAGGGAAAAGGACTTTCTCTCATGACCTTTAAAATATCCTGAATCGCAGCACCACTTGAAGAAGTGACTATTCCGATATTTGAGGGTCGCTTCGGCATGGCCCTTTTTCTGTCTTGATGAAACAGGCCGGTATTTTCCAGTTTTTGTTTTAATGCTTCAAATGCCGCTTGAAGTGCTCCGGCCCCCATCGCTTCAATGTAGTCACAAACAAGTTGGTATTCGCCCCTGGGCTCATAGAGACTAAGATGGCCACGGACAAGCACTAATGCCCCTTCTTTTGGGACAAAGCGTAAAAACCGCATGTGGGATTTAAAAATGATCCCCCGGATTTTAGCGCCACGATCTTTTAAGGTGAAATAAAGGTGGCCTGATCGTGGCATTCTGGGATCAGAAATTTCTCCTGTCACCCAGAAATCTGAGAAGGAGTCCTCTAAAAGTTCACGAATTTCGCTTGTTAATTCATGGACTTTTAAAATTCTCCGCCCTGGAGTGAGCGCTGAAAAGGATTCAGACATTTTAAATTTTCCTGAAAATCAAGCTATGGATGAAGCCATCCCGAAAAAAGCAAAGAGAATCAGCCAGGGCAAATAGGTGAAAAGGGGGAAAGATGCCAAAAAGGCAGGGGGATTAAAAACAGAAAACGGATTAAAAAACCAACAGGATGTCCCTACCTTGCCGTAGAGCAGATCAGCTCAAACCTGGGTTACCAGGTGGGCGCCGAGATGGAAGCATTAGGCTTTTCCGTCGTACATGGAACATGCACACAACTCCCTTGGACTCAGCTCCCTTGCTGTGATTGTTAGGTTTGGGCACTACCAATCTACAAACAAAGCAGGGACAATATTTTCAATAAATCGAGCCTAGCAGAGTCCAAATGAAATATCAAGCACGGACAAAAGGGAGCTTATTGGGGCCTTGTGTCATCGAATTCTTCTTCAATACTTTCGATAATACGCCGCGTTTTTTTCTCAGCGACCCCATCTTGTTTTTTTTGTTTTTCTTGCAGCTGCAATAGTTCATCTGCAATATTGATTGCCGCAAGCACAACTAATTTTGAAAAAGGGCTTCCCTCTGAGTGCTGGGAAACCTCGTGTATTTTTTGATCGACTATCGCCGCCAGTTTTTGCGCATAGTCCTGATCCGCCTCACCACGAAGGGCGTAACGGCGGCCAAAGACCTCAATATGTAGTCGTTTGTTCAGGATTTTGCTCCTGGGCAATAGTGGAACCGTTAAAATTATCGTCGAGATGATTGAGGGTGCCTAAGATTTTTTCGACCCGCCCGCGCACTTCAACCCTTTCCTGCTGTAAATGATGAAAAGACTGTGCCTGTTCGCTCAGTTGTGTTTCCAATTCTTGCTTTTCAGCCTTGAGATCCTTAAGTTGTTGAATCAATTCATGCACACGTTTTTCTAGTAGATCCAAATCTTCCAATGCGTATTCCTCCATTTTCTGTCATGTTGATGTGTTTTTTAGACCGTAAAAAAAGATCAAATTACCCCTTCATTCAGGATTTGTCAAACCCCGGACTCAGCGCCAAAGTGCGCTTAAAATAACCCAGAACAAGCCTGATTTTTTATTGTTGCTGCGACTTAAAATAAGCGCTCAGCCCATTCTTTGCGACCTGCGCTGCGACGATGCGCCACTTTGGATCATTTACCACCATTGCAGCGACAACAATTTCAGGGTCTTCCAAAGGTGCCATGCCGACAAACCAGCTATAGCGACCCCGTGGATTTTTCCCTCGTAAAGAACCGGTCTTTCCTCCGATTTTAATTTTCCTGAGGCTGCGGTCTAATCTTCGGCGACTGAAGGTTTTTCTGACCGTCCCGTTTTTGACCGTCTTCCCCATCATTTCTCGAAGCACCGCTGCCGTTTCTGGGGAAACCGCTCTGCTCAATGCCTTCGGCACACATTCATAGATTTTTTCACCCAGTAAGTTGGTCACAAAATCGACCATGCAGGGTGTCATCATCACCCCGTCATTTGCGATGGCTGCCCCTAAGAGTGCGGCATGAAGCGGTGACAAACCCACAACACCGAAACCGGCGGCGGTTTTTGCGAGCGTACTTTCGCTCTCATCCATTTCGATCTGACTGACTTCAACAGGCAGTTCAAAGGGAATCGTCCGGTTAAAACCGAAATGCGTACCATAGGTAATCAGCGTCGAGGTGTCGAGCCAGCGGGTCGCCACTTTTGCAAAAACAACATTGTTCGACTTTGCAAAGGCATCGGCCAGACTCATCTCAAACTTGTCTGCCTTGGGATTGTCCTGCCAATAAGCCGGTTTAAGACGATTAATTTTACCCCGATGCGTAATCAGCGTGTCGGGTGAGATTCCCTTTTTTTCCACGGCGGCCGCTGCGGTCACCACCTTAAAAATCGATGCAGCCGGATAGCTTGCCCGCAAGGATAAATCTTTTGCGTTCGGTTCTCGTGTCGAATGATCCACCATCGCAAGCACCTTTCCTGTTTTAGGCGCAATAGCGACAAAGGCCCCGTAAGGGACATTGTATTTTTCAAAATAGGCCTTCACCGAATTTTGAATGGCCGGATCAAGGGTGTAGGAAGCGGTTACCCCATTTTCAAATCGAGAAACATAGTGTTCGGCTTCAATCTGATTTAACTCGGGTCGGAAGTCCTGAAAACGGAGCGCACCTTCGTGCAAGTAAAGTGGCGTATTTTCAAAAGGGTCGGTATTACGTTCCCCCGAAACCCAGGTGCCGACAGACAGGAATAACAAGGCTCCCAGGAAAAATACGGTGATTTTTACTGGACGACGTTTTTTGATCCGGCGAAAGCGGTTTTTTCTTTTCACAGTACTCAGTCCGAAGCCTTCGTCAAAACAAGCCGACTATCTTCCTTCTGTTTCCGAATGAAAGGGGTTTTCAAAGGGGCTTTCAGATGGAGAATTTTCAGATGGCTTTTCTACCGGATGTGCTTGCTGATGCACTTGTGGGTCGGAAAGGGAATTTGCTGCGGGGCCTTCCTGGATATCTTCCGAAGCCCATTCCATTTCTCTTGCCAAACCTTGGATCAAGGAGCGGATTTTTTCGACAAAAACCCCTTTGCGACGCTTCAGGTTTAAAATTTCCGCTTTGAGATAGGTTTCCTGCTTGATGGCTTCATTGGTGATTTCTTCGGCGCGGATTTCTGCATGCCGAATAATGAGTTCGCCTTCTTTTTGGGCGTTGGCCTTCACATTTTCCATCGCCCTTTGTGTCATCATGAGGGTTTCAGTCATTGCGCCTTCGGCTTTTTCTAATTCCGTAATCATTCTGGCCTGTTTCTGTAACTGCTCTTTATCATCCGCGCTTTCTTTCACGAGCTGCTCAAGGTCATCGGAAAGATTTTCAATAAAGTCATCCACCTCCGAGCAGGAATATCCTCGAAGCGATTTTTCAAATGAGATCTGGCGAATTTCAAGTGGTGTGTATTTCATGTGAAACCTCCTCGTACTTTAGTTCATGTGCTTTTTAGCCAAGCCGCTGCGACAATCCAAAAAGAGAGCCGACTAAAAAATTCTGAAGAAAAATAATCACAAGAATCAGGATCATGGGTGAAAGATCCATTCCGGCCGTGTAGCGTCCCATTTTTTGCCGAATCGGGTAGAGCACGGGTTCGGTAATTTTATAGAGAAACTGGACAATGGGATTATAGGGGTCGGGGTTCACCCATGAAAGAATCGCCCGTGCAACAATCACGTACATATAAAAGGTCAGTACCATATCTAATATGGTTGCTAAAGCTGAGATGAAATTTCCTGCAATGAACATCAATGAACTCCTGAAAGTGTTTTATCAACGATGAATTTTCAGTCCTTGCCAAGTGCAATCGAACGTAAGGTTGCCGCTTCGACGGCATTAATGAATGCGGCGCGTATATTGCCCGTTTCGAGTTTGTGCAATCCCGCAATCGTTGTTCCCGCAGGAGAGGCGACCTTATCTTTTAAGCGGGCCGGATGTTCTCCGGTTTCCACCAGCATTTTCGCCGCGCCCATTACGGTTTGAGCCGCCAATGTCAGGGCAACATCACGCGGCAGGCCTTGTTTCACCCCGCCATCGGCTAAGGCTTCAATCATGACAAAAACAAAGGCTGGGCCACTGCCGGAAAGCCCTGTGACGGCATCTAATAGCCGCTCTTCCAATACTGAAGTGGTGCCGATGGAGCCAAAAATGGCAAGTACTGCGGCCAGGCTTTCCTCCCCAATGCCTTTTCCTGGTGTCAAGACCGTCGCACCCGATTGCACCTGGGCGGGCGCATTGGGCATGGCCCGAATAATCCGTGCTTCCCGTGTTAAACCCGAGGCAAGACGGGACAGCGGAATACCTGCGGCAATGGAGACGAGGACTTTTTGTCCGACTTCGGATTTAATTTCCGCCAAAAGTGCATCAATCATGATGGGTTTGACCCCAAGAATAATGAGTTCGGCTTCGCGAACAGCCTCCCGGTTTGACTCGGTGGTTTTGACCCCGTAGCGCTGTTTTAACAAGTGCAAGCGCTGCTCAGAAACATCTGAGGCCAGCAAAGTACTCGCCTCAAACAGGCCCGCATCAAGTACGCCTTTGATGATTGCTTCACTCATATTGCCAGCACCGACAAAGGCTATTTTAATCTTTGATTTGTTTGTTTTTTCTGTCATGTGTCCCGTTGCCCTAAAAGGGCTGTTCCGATTCTGACCCAGCTTGCCCCTTCTTCAATCGCAATTTCGAAATCCGAAGACATGCCCATTGAAAAGCGCTTCAGTCCCAGACTGTTTCCAAGGTCACGCAAGGCCGAAAAATAAGGTCTTGCTCCTTCAGGTGTTTCTGTGCGAGGTGGCAAGGTCATCAAACCCTGTAAATCAAGATGAGGCAATTGCCGAATCGCAGCGACCAACTCCGCTGTCTGTTCGGGTTTTACCCCATGTTTACTAATTTCACCACCGATGTTCACTTCAATCAGTACGACCTGTTGTATCTCTTTCCGACCTGCTTCCTGGTTGATTTTTTGTGCTAAATGAAGTGAATCGATTGAATGAATCACATCAAAGAGTCCAACCACCTTTTTCACTTTGTTCGATTGAAGCGGACCAATTAAATGCAGCGCGTCAATTTCCTTAATAAAACCAGTGCTTTCAAACTTAGCCATGCCCTCCTGAACCCGGTTTTCTCCAAAGACGGCCACACCTGCACTTGCCGCAGCTTTGATACCTTCCAGTGGGATGCGCTTTGAAGCGGCGACCAGTATAATCTCTGAAATATCTCGACCACAGCGTGCAGTGGCATTCTGAATCCGTTCTGTAATTTTGTTAAAAGCATCCACTATATTATGCATTCGCTCAACCCAGCATCCCTTTTTTTATCGTAACATAATGGCGCTGAGCATGTTCCCGAGCTTCTTTTTGTCCCTTCGAAAGGAAAAATATCGCTCAGGCAGACAAAAAGTGCAGAGACCTGACAGGGATATTTTTTTCGGTGACACTCCGGCATCCTCCAATTGTAAGCGGTTGAGCTTTGGCAAATCACAGGACCAGTTTTTCGCTCCGACTTTTTGAATCACGGCCTCTTTAAAACGGGTTTGGGATTCAATCGCGTTCACAACATCCTCTTTCACTTCAAAGCAGCAGGGAGCAATGGAAGGCCCAATTCCGGCAAGGATGTCTTGCGGATCACTGCCAAAGTCGGCGACCATCTTGCTTAAGCCCTTTGCCGCGATATTCAGGACAGTCCCGCGCCATCCGGCATGCAGTGCGGCAACTACTTTTCGCTTCGGGTCAAACAAAATGACCGGCACGCAATCCGCCGTCTTCACCGCAATAAAACAAGATTTGAGGTTAGTCACCAGTCCATCAGCTTGCAAATCACGGGTGGCAAGAACATCAGTCTGCTTCTGCAGACTCACAATTTTATCCCCATGCACCTGGGTAAGCGTAATCGCTTGCCCCCCCTGTTCAAGTCCATCGCCCCTAAAGAAACGATCACCAAAAAAATGTACTTGCTCCGGGTGTTCAAAGAGGGTAATTGCTCCGTCCTCCAAAGCTCTGGCCAAGGACATCAGTCGGCTTGATTTCTGATAAAGGTGGGGATATCCCACTCGTCTTCCGGAAAAAGACGGTTTTGGCGCACTTCATCCTGGGTTTCCCGCGATTCACTGCGAAGCTCATCTCTAAAACCTTCTCGTCGCAGACCATCACGCACACCCTCACGGGTTTTAACGCCGGTCTGAACCGGGGTCTTTGTCGGATGAATCGTCGCCACAAAGGTTTCTTTTTCAGGGGCTCTGCTTGCGGCAGCTTCTTCAAAGCCGGTGGCGATCACTGTGACTCTGACTTCATCGCCCATTTGCTCCGAAATGACCGAGCCAAAGATGATGTTTGCATCGGGATCGACTGCCTTTTGAATAATGGACGAGGCGTCGTTCACTTCATGCAGAGAAAGGTCTGGCCCACCGGTCACATTCAAGAGCACACCGCGCGCACCTTCAATAGAACTTTCTTCCAAAAGCGGGCTGGAAATGGCAATCTGCGCCGCTTCGACTGCTCGGTTTTCGCCCTTCGCAACACCCATACCCATCACGGATCGTCCCATGTGGGACATCACTGCCCGAACATCGGCAAAATCAACATTCATCAAACCGGGTGTTGTAATGAGGGATGAGATGCCATCGACTGCTTGCCTTAAGACATCATCCACCACCAGGAAGGCTTCCGTCAGCGGTGTGCCTTTTTCAACAACACTTAAAAGCCGTTGATTCGGAATGATGATGACGGAATGGCAGCCTTTTTTCAGTTCTCGAATGCCCTCTTCTGCCTGTCGCATCCGTTTCGGGCCTTCAAAATCAAAGGGTTTTGTTACGACACCGACGGTCAGTATCCCCATTTCTTTTGCGATGTTGGCAATCACCGGGGCTGCACCCGTGCCCGTGCCACCCCCCATACCTGCCGTCACAAAAACCATGTCGGTTTCGGCCAGCATTTCGCGAATCAGGTCGATGGTTTCCAGGGCCGATTCCCGGCCGATTTGAGGTCGTCCGCCCGCACCCAGGCCGCGTGTCAGTTTTGTTCCCAGTTGGATCATCCGCTGTGACTTCGCCATATTCAGGGCTTGGCTGTCGGTATTGGCCGTAATGAAATCGACCCCTTCGACATCACGGTTGATCATATTATTGATTGCGTTAGAGCCCCCGCCACCAACGCCGATGACCTTAATCCGCGCCGCTTTCTGATCTTTTGTTTCTTCATCAAATAGAAACATCTTCCCTCCTTGTTGTATTTAACCTAAATCCTAAAAAAAACCTTTTGCCCAAATTCTTAAACCGGAAAAAATCCCTCGTTTACCGTTTCTACCCACTTCCTCCTGTTTGCGATTTCTAAAAGCATAAAGGGCCAGGCCGACGCCGGTTGCAAAGCCGGGGGCATTCACAACATCCACCAAACCACCTACACCAGTTGGTTTGCCCACACGCACCGGCAAACCCAATACCCGTTCAGCCAGTTCTGCCATGCCCTTGAGAGAAGAAGTGCCACCGGTAATCACCATGCCGGAGGCAATTTTGTCTTCATCTCTCATTTTTTCGATCTCCCGTGCGACGAGCGAAAAAAGTTCTTCGGCACGCGGTTCGATAATTTCGGCCAAAAGCTGCACGGAAAGTTTTCTCGGTGGTCGTCCCCCCACGCTCGGGACTTCAATTTCTTCGTCTTCGTTCACCATGTCGACCGAAGCACAACCGTGCGCAATTTTGATTTTTTCGGCATCCTCACGGGGCGTTCTCAAACCAATTGCGATGTCGTTGGTAAAATGCCCGCCACCAATCGGTAGCACCGCTGTATGCCGAATGCCGCCATCCACAAAAGTCGCAATGTCTGTTGTGCCACCACCGATATCCACAACAGCCACACCGAGTTCTTTTTCTTCCGGGGTTAGGATGGCCTCGCTGGAAGCCAAGGGCTGAAGAATCATTTCTTCCATATCAAGTCCTGCCCGCTGAATGCTCTTCTCAATATTCTGAGCCGCCGTCACTGCACCTGTGATGATGTGTACCAACACTTCCAAGCGCACACCCGACATGCCAAGCGGGGCTTTGATGCCGTCCTGGCTATCTACAATAAATTCCTGAGGTAAGACATGTAGAATTTCCCTGTCCAAAGGAATCGCCTGGGCTCTCGCTGCATCCAGGACACGGTCGATATCCATCTGTGTTACTTCCTGATCTTTGACGGCAATCACACCACGGCTGTTAAATCCTTTGATATGGCCTCCGGCAACACCCGTATACACCAGACCGATGTCGATACCTGCCATCAATTCGGCCTCCTCCACCGAGCGTTTGATGGCATTGACCGTGCTTTCGATATTGACGACCATGCCCTTTTTGAGTCCATCCGAAGGATGACTGCCGATCCCGATAATATCGAGCCGTTTGTCGTCAATCACTTCTGCCACAATTGTGCAGATTTTCGTGGTGCCGACGTCTAAGCCGACCAGGATATCTTCTTGTTTTGACATCGTGTACTCCTTTAAAAATAAGTCGTATTGGAGAGGCGTCCCGAGACAAGCGGTTTCTGCAAAGCACCATCTTTTACAATCACCTGTCCTGGAAAACGCAAATCAATTTCCCAGTTCAAGAGCCCCCGCAGCTTCAAATCGTCTTCAATCGCCAAAAAACGCGCCCAGCGTTCCGCAAATTGCGCGCCACCCAGGTGAAGCAAGCCAATGGTTTTTTCTCCTATTTGTTCGCCAGCACCCTCGGTAAAATAAACAAGCAGGTTTTCAGGATCGGAAAGGTCAATAAACAGGCCCAAGCGATCTTCCAGGACAGCGCCTAAGGCCAGGGCCTTTGCATAAGCTGCCTCCTTGAAATGCAGCAGACGCGGCAAGCCGAGCGATAGCGCAGCTAAATTTTGCGCCGCGATGCCCGATTCCAGGACGTTGCCTTCGGCGTCAATGATGCTCACAGTGGCATTCCGCTTCACGAGCATTTCAGGACGGTCATCCGCCTCGAAACGTGCGGCGGCGGGCTGTTTTTCTTCCACTGTAATCAACAAACGATTCGGAAAATCTTTTTTTACAGTGGCAGCTTTGATGCGAGGATTCGACAGCAGACGCCGGTGAACGGCTTCAATATCCACCTTGAAAATATTCTGTCCGACGACCGCTTTACCACCTTTCAAAATGTCATCTTCCCTGAGATGCTGAAGTCCGACCCAACGAATCTGATCCACTTGAAAGGCATCTGAAGTCGAAACTTTTTCCAGGACAGTTACCAGAGCAAAGAGTCCGAAACCAAAGAAAAGAGAAATCCCGATAATTTGAAAGGCACCGGACAAACCGCTTTTGGCCAGGCCCTTTTTTTTCTTTCCAGGTTTCTTTGTGCTGCCTTTTTTACTGTTCCGTTTTTTTTGCATCTGCTTCCCCACTTTCCCAACCCGGCCCTATTTCCCAAGTCCGGCTGTTTCTAATATCTGCTCAAGCAGGCGACCAAAAGGAATGCCTACTCCGGCAGCAATTTCAGGCATTAAGCTGGTTTCGGTCATGCCGGGCAGGGCATTAACCTCCAATAGATGGGGCTGATCCTGGTCATCAATCAATAAATCAACACGACTGTAGCCGCTGCAACCCAGTACCTGATGGGCTTTCAGCGCCAGGGCCAGCACCTCTTTTTCGCAGCTTTCACTCAGCGGTGCGGGAAAAACATGTTGTGACATGCCACTGACATATTTTGCAGAGTAGTCATAAAAACGGCCTTTCGGTTTAATTTCAATTGCACCGAGGGTCTGCCCATTTAAGATGCCGACATGTACTTCGTTTCCTGCAAGAGATTGTTCGATGTTGAGGCGAGGGCCAGATTGAGCAGCTTCTTTCAGGGCCGGATGAAAGTCTTTGTTCTCCTCAACAATCGCGACACCCACACTCGAACCTTCTGAAACCGGCTTCACAACGACCGGGCTTTTAAAGGGGAGTTCTTGCAAGTTAAAACCTGCAATCTCTTCCGAGCGCAGGATGAAGACTGCTGGCATCGGCAGTGCGTGGGCAGAAAAAAGGTCACGCGACAAAATCTTGTCCATGCTGAGCGCACAGGCTGCAACACCCGAACCGGTGTAGGGGATTTTCATCAATTCTAATAATCCCTGAATCGTCCCATCCTCACCATAACGGCCATGTAAAGCGATAAAAGCGATGTCGATTGCCTCAGATTTCAAGGCAAAAGGAATGTTGTGATCGACCATTATTTTCGTCACGGTATAACCCAGGCCATCCAAGGCCATCGCGACAGCCTCTCCCGTTTTAAGAGAAACTGCCCGTTCCACCGAAGCCCCCCCCATCAAAATGCCGATGGATTTGCCTATGTGTGTTTTTGTCGCCATGATTTGTTCCCGTAGGGGCACCCCTCGTGGGTGCCCTGTTTCTTTGTGACTAATTTCCTATGCCAATTTCTGATTCGCCGCGTCCCATTTCAGGACATATATCAGGGCACCCACGAGGGGTGCCCCTACAGATCTTTGCCGACGATTTTGACTTCTGGTTCTAATAAAACACCGAATCGTTCCTGAACTGTCTGTTGCATTTTTTCGATTAGGGCGATGAAATCACTTGCGCTTGCACCGCCCTTGTTGACCATAAAATTACCGTGCTGGACTGAGATTTCTGCGCCACCGATGCGCAAACCTTTTAATCCCGATTTTTCGACCAAATCCCCCGCAAAACCATTGGGGGGATTTTTAAAAACCGATCCGCAATTTGAAAAGTTGACCGGCTGTCTCTCTCGTCGTTTTTTCAGAATGCTCTTAATCGTTTCTTCAATTTCGGGTTTGGGTCTCGGTGTTAAACGAAAACCCGCCGCTAAAATTATGCCTTTAGGGAGTGCTGTCCCGCGATAAGTAAAGCCGACTTCCTGAACCGGGATTTCAGAAATCTCCCCCGATTCATTCACGAAAGTGACACTGATGACGGCTTCTGCCGTGTCCGCACCCGGCACACCGGCATTCATCGCAATCGCCCCGCCAACCGTACCGGGAATACCGGCGGCAAATTCAAGACCCCCCAGATCATTTAACATGGCGAAGGTGGCGACTTTGGGATAAGACGCACCCGCTTGCGCCATCAAAAAATCAAAACCAACGGTCTCGATTTTATTGAGATACTTCAAATTAAAAACAATCCCGGCAATGCCACCATCCTTGATCAATAGATTGCTACCCCCGCCAAGCACAAAGTAGGGGAGATCGTGTTTTGCAATCTGCTCCAGCAGAAAAACCAATTCCGTGACATTCGCAGGACTGACCATCACATTGACGGGGCCACCCACCTTAAGAGAGGTATAGGGTGCAAGTATTTCATCCCAACGCAGTTCACCCCGATACGCGTGCAGTACTTCTCGATAAAACGCCGTATCACAAATTTCTTCAGTCATTTTTCCTGGTTCTCATTCTCTTGATTTTTAGACAAAAAAGCCTTGCCAACCTGCCAAATATCTCCAGCACCCAAGGTCAATATCATCAATCTGGGTTTTGAAATTTTCTCAAGCTGCTGCACAATTTCATGTGAATCACTCATAAAAAATGTGTTGCCCTCACGATGTTCACAAACCTTTTGGTAAAGACCTTCGCCGCTGATTCCTTTAATTTTGGCTTCACCCGCTGGATAAATTTCCGTTAGAATCAGGGTATCGACGCCTTCAAATGCCGTTGCCAGTTCATCCAGACAGTCGCGGGTACGTGTATAACGATGCGGCTGAAATACGACGGCCAATGTATGATCCTGCCAACCGGACTTTGCTGCGGCAATCGCGGCACGAATTTCGGTAGGGTGGTGGGCATAGTCATCCACAAGTAAAGTCCCGTCTCGCTCTCCCAGATACTGAAAACGTCGTTCCACACCGCGATAAGCTGCAATGCCTTCCTGAATCGTCGTCGTGGGCAGATCCAGCTCTCAGCCGACAGCAATGGCGGCGAGGGCATTGAGTACGTTGTGATGGCCCGGTGTGGGCAATGTAAAGCGACCGAGTTTTTTGCCTTCGTAGCTGGCATCAAAATGGCTTTTCCAGGGCTCGTACACAATATTCTCGGCTCGCAGTTGCACAGAGGCGACGGTGCCATAGCGCAGCCGTCGTTTTTCGGTTCGGTG
>CAZRYI010000025.1:6846-15315 GCA_964604255.1 uncultured Nitrospirota bacterium | reverse complement strand
GCATAAAAGCATGATGACGACGATGAGTGATTTCAAGAATTTTTCCTCCTGATTAACTAGAATGCCGCAGGAATTAGGTCGTATGATATTAAAAACGGCATGAATTCCATGAAAAATGTATCCGCGAAATAATCGTAGTTTCGTTAACAATTTACTTAAGAATAGGACGGGATAGTAGTCTTTTCCGGCATCTTGGTCAAGTTGATGCCCATCAGCTCACAGAACACAGATATTTAAAAATCGAAACTTTTTTTCAAATCGCAGCCGAATGACCGTCTCCTTCTTAAGTGACAAATAAATAGATTGCAGAAATTGGAAAACAAATTTCAAAAATAGACAAACACAAATAGGAGTATATCCCATGTTAAAAACCATTCAAAACGGATTCATTCAGTTACGATTTATCCCTTTTATGCTTGCCAGTCTCATTTTCCTCAGCGCCTGCGGCAGCGACGGCAGCAACACTGCCGCACAGCAGTCGGATGGCAACCCGAGCTTCAACCTAGATTTGCCAAAAAGTTTAACGGGTGGAACGCTGGATACGGGTAGTCTCTCCTCCGCAAAAGCGGTATCGACAACAATGGCGAAGGTGAACATCATGAAGTCGGCCTCTTCGGGCACCGGTACTCCCTGTGCTTTCCGGGGCAGCGATGATGAAGATTTCTTGGAAAACGGTTATCGCATGACACAATTCATGGTCTCAGCAATCGCAAGTTCAACTTGCATCGCCGATGAATTGATTAACCTGGCATCCTTTGTGCCCCACAACGGCACGATTCAGGAGACGGAAAACGATACGCTTGCGGAAAATTATGATTCCGACGAACCGACACACTACAGCGTGACAGATGACTCGGACACACAGGTCACTATTCGCCTTTATTACGCTTATGATCGGGCAACGCCCCCGCTGTTGAGTGATGACCCCCAGTTTTTTGTCTCCTGGAACAGGGGGCACAGTGGTGAAATTGAAGGCCGTTTGATCATTGATACTTCGGCCATCAATGTGGATGACCGCAAGTCAGATGACCCTGTGATAGTGCGAATCGACTTTCATGAAGATGCCTCAGAAAAAAAGGCGGACATGTTTTTGCGCTTTGACGATGGCAATGCCTGGGCGGAAGGTTTTCGCATTGAAGTCACAAAGGATTTGAAGGTCAATCCCTTAACGCAGGTCTTCCTGGCACGGGGTTTACTCGAAATGAATGCCCAGTTCATTCCGACCAACGGCATTACAGAAACGCCGATGATCAAAATGTTGACCGTCTCCGACGCCTTTGGCAATGGTGCTGCCATCGCCGCATTCCAGGATCTTGCTTTGCCCCTGTTATTAAATGAGGCGACAAACAACCACATGGGCAACTACCTCTTCACAAAAACCGACCGTTATTTTTTTGATGACGATGAAGATTGGGATTGGATTGAAAAAAAGGTCACGGCCTCGACTTTTCGCGGTGGCCGCACCACACCAGCAACAGGCGGCACCTGGATTCCCTTCGACCCTTCTCTGGATGTGATCGTTTCAGGATTGGCTTTAGACAGCGATTATTTCACCGGCATAAAATGCGCGACGATCGGTGATGATTGCAGCCCGCTCTTAAACATCATCTTTGAAGACGGAGACGGCTTTGGCAATCAGGAACCGAATCAAGGCTCAGACCCGCAAGATTGGCGAAGCACTGCCACAGAAAACCCGGCCTATCTGGAAACAATCTATCCAAACGGCACAGACTGGACAGATGCATTTGAGTTTGCCTTCACACCCACAGCACCGTAAAAAACGCATCACATAAAAATGACATGAATTAGGCCAGGGTCTTCGTAAAAAGATCCTGGCCTTTTTTTGTGTTGTTTGTTAGTGCTTACCTGGAAGAAGCTAAGGGGACATCTATTGCGCTTGAAACAAAATACAGTTTTTTATGGCTTACAATGTCATTGTCTTATACACACTATTTCCAAAAATTTAGAATACAAAGGCGGGGAGTTTTAATCTTAACAGTTGGGGGGAATGCGCAATGAAGCAGGTGTATTCCCGGAAGTCGGCAAAATGGAAAAGCTCAAAGTCCGACCATTCGACCTGCCCCCCAGAAACCTGATGACCTATTATCCCGAATCGAATGTTTTAGTGCCCACGACCGTTGATCCAAGAAGTTTCACGCCAGCCTACAAACTGGTCTGGGTAAAAGTGAAGCCCCTGTTTTAGTCCCTCTCAAAAAAAAACCGCTCTTTGTTTCTACGCTCAAAACAAGTTTATCCCATCTAGGGCCTATTTTTTTCAGCCCTTTTATTTCCTCCGATTCACACAGAATATACCACTTGTGGTTTTACCTTAAAGCGACTCAACAAACCTTTCGGCTGATCTTAGTTTTTGCACTTGACATTATTGAAAAGAGCGTATAGCTTTTATCAGGTGGGGTGAAGTGGTGAGAAATGCATCAAAGTAGGTCGATATAGATGTTCATGGGGACTTATCAGCATAATATTGACGCAAAGGGCCGATTAAGTCTCCCCGCTCCTTTTCGCGACATCATCAGCGGGCTGCCCGACCAGCGCTTGGTACTTTCAAGCCATTTTGATGGCTGCCTCGTCCTTTATACCTTGCAAGAGTGGACTCTTTTAAATGAAAAAGCAAAAAACCTCCCGACGATGAATAAAACGGTCAAAAAATTCAACCGTTTTACTTTTTCACGCGCCCAAGCCAGCAGCCTAGATCGACAGGGTCGGATTCTCATTTCACCCATGCACCGGGAATTTGCCGCGCTGGAGGGAGAAACCTATCTCATCGGCATTTCAAACAAAGTCGAGATCTGGAACCGAGAGCGATGGGCTAAGGAGGACGCTGAAATAACCGCCAATCCTGAAGATATTCAGGACGCGATGGCCGAACTGGGAATGTAGGCCGCATGTAGCGGGAGCCGACTTCTGACATGTCGGACGCAAGCAAAGGGAATCACCAACCGGTCTTGCTTCAAGAGGTGTTAAGCGCACTGAACTGCAAGTCGGAAACAAAAAAATCTTATGTGGACTGCACCCTCGGTTTAGGAGGCCACTCAAAGGCCATCCTGGAGGCCAGCAGTCCCTCCACTACCTTAATCGGCATTGATCGGGATGAAGAAGCCCTCCAAATTGCGAGGGAGCGCATCGGTGATACCTCTGGCCGTTTCATCTCCAGGAAAGGCACTTTTCAGGATATTCTTACAATCGTCGGCGACCTGAAGCAGACTGAGCTCGACGGCATCCTCTTCGATTTTGGTATTTCTTCTTTTCAACTCGACACAGCTGAACGGGGATTTTCATTTCAGAACCCCGGCCCCCTCGACATGCGTATGGACAGGCAAAGTGGTTCGCCTGCGAGCGAACTGATTAACCGGCTGAGCGAAGCAGACATTAAAAACATGATTCAAACTCTGGGTGAAGAAAGGTGGGCAGGACGGATTGCTTCGCGCATCGTGCGACACCGGAGTGAAACAGGCGATATTTTACGCACCGAAGAATTAGAAAATATTATCTGGCGCGCTGTTCCAGCACGGTTTCGACATGGTCGTACCCATCCGGCGACACGCACATTTCAGGCCCTGCGTATGACCGTTAACGAGGAGTTGGAACAGATCACTGCGGGTCTCGAAGCGGCAATTCCCCTCTTAGCAATTGGCGGCAGGCTAGTGGTTATCTCCTTTCACTCCCTGGAAGATCGAAAAGTTAAACAGTGTTTCAAAAGCTGGGCGAAGAAATACCCGACACCGGGAGAAAAACACTACATCAACCTTTATAAAAAACCACTTATTGCCAGCCCTCAGGAATGCCAAGAGAATCGGCGAGCAAGAAGTGCCAAGTTACGCGCTCTGGAACGGGCAGCCTAGGAGGTCAAGATTCATGTCGATGCCGCGTTTGTTATTCATAGTGCTTTTAATTGCACCGATGGTTTTATTGGCCTTCCTGGCGATTTGGCAACGCAACGGCATGATTCAACTGGGTTATGAGACAGAAGCGCTTCAAAAAGACCGTACAGACTTGCTTCGCCAGCAAAAGGATTTGTTTGCAAAGATTTCCCGCCTCAGCAGCATTGAGCGAATTGAACATCTGGCTCTGGAAGAGATTCAGATGAAAAGTGCCGCACCAGGCCAACGGATCTATGTTTCTCTGAAACCACAAGCACAATAACGGGGTTCAAAATGAGATTCAAAATGAGGAAGGCCGTGAGGAAAACCGGGAGAAAGACAAGCAAAACAATCGGAGGGCATACCCGACCCAAAAAATCGGAGGATCGATTCAATCCCGCCCGGTTTTATGCGATTTTTGCATTGATGATCATTGGTTTTTCCCTTGTTTTAGCGCGACTCGTTTTTGTTCAGGGCATAGAGCATGAATTGTGGGCAGCACGGGCTGAACAGTCTCAGGAAAAAAACATCAAGGTTGAGGGTGAGCGCGGCACAATCTATGACCGAAACGGAAAAGTCCTCGCGATGAATATTGAACGGCCTTCTGTCTATGCCGTTCCCTCTGCGATTCAATCTCCTCGCAAACTCGCACGACGCCTTGCTCCTATTTTACAAGTCAGTCAAAAGTCGCTCCATAAAAAATTGGCCAAAAAGAACAACTTTGTCTGGCTTCGAAGAAAAGTCAGCTTGGAAACAAGGGCACGCATTGAAAAAGAAAACTTTGCTGGCATTGGTTTTATTCGGGAAAGCAAACGGATCTATCCCCAGGCCTCTCGTTTCGGTCACTTGATCGGTTTTGCGGGTCTGGATAATCGGGGTTTAGAAGGTGTCGAGCGCAGACATGATGCCAGTCTGCGTGGCAAGGCGGGATTCGTGGTGCTGGAGCGCGATGCCCACGGGCAGTCTGTTTTCCCCAAGAACTTCAACTACGCCCGATCCACACCAGGTAAGTCGCTCACCTTGACGGTAGACGAAGTGATCCAGCATATCAGTGAACGGGAACTGGATCGCATTGTCAAAGAAACCGGGGCGCTCGGTGGTACGGTGATTGTGATGGATCCTTGGAGCGGCGAGATTTTATCAATGGCAGTGCGACCCGAATTTGATCCGAACAAAGTCGGCTCATCGCGACCGGATCAGTGGCGAAATCGGGCCATTACCGATTTTTACGAGCCGGGCTCGACCTTTAAAATTATGACGGCGGCGGCTGCAATTGAGGAAAACCTGGTCGCCCCGGATGATCTCATTGATTGTGAGCAGGGCCGCTACCGGGTCAAAGGCACAACGATACACGACCACGATGCCATTGGCATTGTGTCTTTTCGCGAAGTGATTGCAAAATCGAGCAACATCGGCACAATCAAGGTTGCCGAAATTCTGGGGCCGGATCGCCTGTCAAAATATGTGCAGGACTTCGGTTTTGGAAAACAACTGGGCATTGATTTGGGTGGGGAATCCAGAGGCCTGCTTCGAGAACGAAAGCTTTGGTCAGGGCGTTCGCTGGCATCCATCGCCATCGGACAGGAAATTGGCGTCACCCCTTTGCAGATGGTCACGGCAGCTTCTGTCATCGCAAACGGTGGCTGGCTCATGACCCCGAAAATTGTGAAAGAAACTGGCGAAGGCGCGACCGCAGAGGGAAACGGCTCACGCATTAAACGGCGCGTACTTTCTGAAACCACGACGGAGATCATGATGGAAATCCTCACAGAGGTTGTCTCCGAGCGGGGAACAGCTCGCCGAGCGGCCATTCCAGGTTACACCGCCGCCGGAAAAACAGGTACCGCCCAAAAATTTGATCAGGCCCTGGGACGTTATTCAAATGAACGCTCGGTCAGTTCTTTTGTTGGTTTTGCTCCGGCGGAGGATCCCGTCGTCACCATCCTGGTCGTCGTTGACGAACCACAGGGCATTGCCTGGGGCGGGGAAATTGCGGCACCGGTTTTTTCAAATATTGCAGGCGAAGTATTGCACTATTTGAAAGTACCACCCAGCGGCAATCGTCCTCAGGAGGATCTGACACCACAGAACAACAAACAAGGACTGCTTCAGGTTGCAAACAGAAACGCCGGAGCCACAGCACGCATTGTGCCCGCAATAGGTCCAAGCTGGTGAACCTGGAGTCTTGGATGACCTTGTATCAAGCTAAAAAAAAAGAAGTGTTTTGTATGAACGAGGACAGGCTGGATACCAATATTGACGCCATCTGCATTGACTCCAGGCAGGTGCGCCCCGGTGGACTTTTTGTCGCCCTGAAAGGCACACAAGTGGATGGTCACCATTTCATTGAAGAAGCGATTCAGCGAGGGGCAATCGCCATTATTACCGAAGAAGCGGTGGATAACACTTTACTCGAAGCAAAGAAAAAGGAAGTGAGCTTTATTCAAGTGTCCGATTCACAGGCAGCGCTCGCCCATCTTGTGCCGACTTTTTTTGAACACCCGGCGGACAGACTTCAATTGATTGGCATTACAGGAACCAATGGCAAAACAACCACCTGTTATTTGATCGAGTCTCTGCTGCACGAAAGTGGATTAAAGACGGGTCGCTTGAGCACCATCACCTACCGCATCGGCGATGATGAAATCAAAGCCACGCATACCACCCCTGGTTTACTGGACTTACATGGCCTCTTCGCAAAAATGCAAGAAGTGGATACAAGCCATGTTGTGATGGAGGTCTCATCTCATGCCCTGGCCCAGGGACGTGTTACCGGCTGCACTTTTGAAACGATGGTTTTTACGAATTTAACGGAAGAACACCTCGACTATCATCAGACAATGGCAGCCTACTATCAAACGAAAAAGAAGCTCTGCGCGCTTACGACAGGCCGATGCCTCATCAATCGAGACGACCCCTGGGGCCAACGCCTTTTGTCTGAATTGACTCAGGATTGCTGGTCTTACGGCATTGAAAATGATGCAGATCTTTATCCAAAACAATTTACATCTGATCTAAAGGGCATCGTCATGACAGTGCAAAGTCCTCTTGGCGCTTTCGAGGTAATATCACCCCTGATCGGCCAATACAACGTCTACAATCTTTTGGCGGCGATTGGCGTGGGGCTCTCTCTTGGGCTCTCCAAGGAAAAAATTTCTGCCGGACTGGCAAAGATGCAGGGCATCCCCGGTCGTTTTGAAAAGATTGATCTTGGACAGGATTTCACTGTGATTGTGGATTACGCCCACACCGCCGATGCCCTGTTCAAACTGCTTCAAGCGGTTTCCGACCTAGGCCCCAAACACATGATCACGGTTTTTGGCTGTGGCGGAGATCGTGACCGAGGAAAGCGCCCTAAGATGGCAGAGGCCGCAGCCGCCTTCAGTCAAACAGTCATTTTGACTTCTGATAACCCGAGAAGCGAAGCACCGCTTGCCATCATCAGAGAAATCGAAGCCGGTTTTCGTCTTTCAGCGAAGGATGCCAATAAAAACGCAGTTGCTTACGAAGTCATCATTGATCGCAGAGCGGCCATCCATCGAGCGATTCAAGTGGCGGAATCGGGCGATGTCGTGATTATTGCAGGCAAGGGCCACGAAACAGAGCAACAAATCGGGAATCAATGTTTCCCTTTTGATGATCGAAAAGTGGCACGCGAAGCATTAAACAAAGCCGCTTGACGGTTAAGCGAATCTAAGATGTGGACGATTGATGAACTATTACAAGGTACACAAGGGGAACTCAGGGGAAAATCCTCGGAAAGCGGATATTTTGGCGGTTTTTCAATCGATAGCCGAAGCATCGCAAACGACGACCTTTTTATCGCCTTGTCCGGGCCGAATTTCGACGGACATGACTATGTCGAACAAAGCTTCGCACTCGGCGGAGCGGGTGCAGTTGTCTCCCGCATGGCTTTTGAAACACGGCAAAGTGCCTGGGATGCACACACAAAAGACCGGTTTTTTGTATTGGTTGATGACCCGCTTTGCGCCCTTCAAAATCTGGCAAAGTGGCATCGCAAACGCTTCGATATCCCATTGATTGCCGTGACAGGCAGCAATGGTAAAACGACGACAAAAGAAATGATTGCAGCAATTTTGGCGCGGGGTAGCAGTGTTTTGAAAACTGAAGGCAACCTGAATAATCATATCGGGCTTCCGCTTTCTTTGCTTCGCCTGAAAGCCTCGCATCAAATGGCCGTGTTTGAGATGGGCATCAGTGGCAAGGGAGAAATGGCCCAACTTTGTGACATCGCACAGCCGACCATTGGCTTGATCACCAATATCGGTGCCGCCCATCTTGAAGGTTTGGGCAGCCTTGCCGGGGTTGCCACAGAAAAAGGCCGTCTTTTTGAACATCTTGCAGAAGATGGGCTGGCAATCATCAATCGAGACGATCCGCAGCTTAAACCCTGGGAAGCGCGTTTGAATAATACCTGGACTTTTGGCCTTGATGCCGATGCTGATGTCACTGCGTGTGACATCGTTCAGACAGAGGGAAAAACAAGCTTTACGCTCTGTAGAAATCGTATGGGAGATGAAATTTCTGGAGTCACTCTTGCGAAGCCAGGCCGACATCAAGTGCAGAATGG
>CAZRYI010000025.1:0-6746 GCA_964604255.1 uncultured Nitrospirota bacterium | reverse complement strand
CTGATTGCCGTCGGACCCTCGGCGGAAGTGATTGCAGCGGGAGCAATGCGTGAGGGAATGCAAACAAACAATGTCACGATAAATCGTGAGGTGACATCGGCGGCAGCATCTCTCGCAAAAATGCTCAAAACGGGAGATTTGTTGTTGATGAAGGCATCTCGCGGAATGTATCTGGAACGATTATTAGACAAACTTTAAAGGACTGATACCGTGTTCTACAACCTGATTTACCCGCTTCATGAAAACTACTCCTTCCTGAATGTTTTCCGATACATTACCTTCAGAACCATCTACGCCGTCGTCACCGCGCTCTTAATCTCTTTTATCATCGGCCCGAAAATCACCGAGATTTTAAGAGGGCTTCAAATGGGGCAAACCATTCGCTCCGATGGCCCCGCATCCCACCAGATCAAATCGGGCACACCCACAATGGGCGGACTCTTAATTTTGATCGCCATCATCATCTCGACCCTGCTCTGGGCCGACATGACGAACGTCTATATCTGGCTGATTCTTTTTTCGACAACGGGTTTCGGCTTAATCGGCTTCTGCGACGACTATCTTAAATGTGTGAGAAAAGACCCAAAAGGATTGCTACCGCGCTATAAATTCAGCCTGCAAATCGTCGTCGCGTTGATCACGGCTTTTGGGCTTTATAGTTCTCCCGC
Organism: uncultured Nitrospirota bacterium; assembly: GCA_964604255.1. Classification (GTDB taxonomy): domain Bacteria; phylum Nitrospirota; class Nitrospiria; order SBBL01; family JAADHI01; genus JAJDBU01. Next base: position 6,078 of record CAZRYI010000025.1, on the reverse strand, counting down.
CTATTCGACAGTGTTATCGGTACCGTTTTTTAAGGATGTGCAACCCGACCTTGGCATTTTCTACATTCCCTTCGCCATTCTCGTGATTGTCGGTGCTTCCAACGCGGTCAATTTTACGGATGGATTAGATGGTCTTGCAATTGGTCCCGTCATGGTTTCGGCGGCGACCTACATGATCGTTGCTTATGTCACGGGACACAGCAGTTTCTCCGACTACCTCTTGATTCCGAACATCAAAGGGGCCGGGGAGCTGGCGGTTTTTTGCGGATCGATTTTAGGGGCTTCTCTGGGTTTTCTTTGGTTTAACGCCTATCCGGCGACGATTTTTATGGGGGATATCGGGTCTTTGCCCTTAGGGGCCGCACTGGGTACCGTGGCTGTGATTACCAAACATGAACTATTGCTGGCACTTGTTGGCGGCATCTTTGTAATAGAGGCTCTCTCAGTCATTTTTCAGGTGGCTTCATTCAAGTCCCGTGGAAAACGGGTATTTCTCATGGCCCCCATTCACCACCATTTTGAACTAAAGGGCTGGAAAGAACCCAAAATCGTCGTCCGTTTCTGGATCATTGCTATCATTTTAGGTTTGGTGAGTTTAAGTACTTTGAAATTACGGTAAGGACAAAACCCAGAGACACGGAGTACCGAGTACTACAAGCCGGAATTAAGATGAATGACTTGAAGTTAAAAGGAAAACGGGCAACGGTGGTTGGCATGGGCCGAAGTGGCCTGGCGGCAGCAACTCTGCTGTCGGAACAGGGTGCGCGTCCGCTCATTATTGATGATCAGGCGCAGGCCATTCCCTCAAATCTACCTGATTCGCTTCAATTTCATCTCGGAAACTGGGTCGAAGAAGATTTGACTTCTGCCGACCTGGTTGTCTTGAGTCCAGGCGTACCAAAAAGTCGCTTGCCAACAGCGCGCCTGGAAAGTCTGGGCATCCCCTTGATGAGCGAAGTGGAGCTGGCGGCTTCGCTGCTTTCAGCGCCCATTATTGCCATCACGGGCACAAACGGCAAAAGCACGACCACTAGCCTTGTTGGGGAAATCCTGAAATCATGTGGTTGGCTTACCTTTGTAGGAGGGAACTTCGGGCTACCGCTTTCGGAGGCCGTTTCTTCGTCCTGGGATTTCATTGTTGCCGAACTCAGCTCCTTTCAACTTGAAACCATTAATGACCTACGTCCACGTCTTTCGGTACTACTCAATATCACCGAAGACCACCTGGATCGCTATGACGACATGCAGGCTTACAAAGCAGCAAAATGGCGCATCTTCGAAAACCAGTCTTTGGCCGATCATGCCATTTTGAATCTGGATGATCCGCTTTCAATTCCTCCAAAACTCAATGCTCAAGCAGTTTATTTCAGCCGTCACCAGACCGTCGAAAGAGGGGTTTATTTAAAAGACGGAGAGATTATCTCCAGCTTGTGGGGAGAGCCTGAACGGATCTGCCACCTGGATGACCTGCACGTCACACCGGCCAGCCATCCCGAAAATATTCTAGCGGCTTGTGCAGTGACCCTGCTTGCGGGCTGTTCGATTGAAGCGATTGCAGACACATTGCGCTCTTTTAAAGGTTTGCCGCATCGCATGGAATTTGTGCGTGAATACCGGGGAGTACGCTACCTGAATGATTCAAAAGGAACAAATGTCGCATCGGTGAAACGCGCCCTTGAAGCCTTAAAAAAACCCGTCATCCTCATTGCCGGTGGCAGAGATAAAACAAGTGACTTTGAGCCACTTAAAAAAATTGTGGCTGAACGCGTGAAGTGTCTTATTTTATTGGGAGAATCGCAGGACAAGCTGGCCGCAATTTTTTCAGAACATACAGCCATTGAAAAGGTGGATTCGATGGAAGCCGCCGTCAATACGGCCACCGCACTAGCGAAAGCCGGAGAGATCGTCTTGCTTTCTCCCGCCTGCACCAGCTTTGATCTTTTTCGTGACTATCAGCATCGTGGCAATGTGTTTAAAGCAGCTGTAATGGGTCTCTCCTGATGACAAGACGCACAAGTCGATTGAGCAATGCGATGCAAATTGCCCTCCCTTTCGGAACGGAAGGCATCAAGCGCCAAAAGTCGCTTCGGAAAACAGCGACGCGTCCTTCCGGTGATTGGGTCTTGCTGATGTTGATCGGCATTCTGGGCCTGATTGGTTTGCTCATGGTCTACACGGCCAGCAGTATTCTTGCGGAACGTACCTATGACAACTCTTTTCATTTCATTGAAAAACAACTTCTATGGAGCCTCCTGGCAGTTATTGCCTTTGCTATCACCGCGTGTCTCAATCTGGATCGGCTTCGTCAGTGGATTTTCCCTTTGGCCGTTCTTGTTTTTGTGCTGCTAATTTCGGTGTTGCTTTTTGGTGCGGAGGTGAATGGTTCCCGTCGTTGGATCGCCTTGGGTCCGGTTTCTTTTCAACCTTCCGAAATTGCAAAACTCTTTACGGTCATCTATCTCGCCCACTACATCTCAAAAAAAGACATGGATTTTAGTCGCTTCACGAGCGGTGCCTTGCCACCCCTGCTTGTCATAGGCGGTCTTGCTATGCTGATCGTGCTTGAACCCGATTTTGGCACCACAGTGATCTTACTGGCAATCACACTCATCCTGCTTTTTTTAGGCGGCATCCCCCTGAAACATCTGCTGCTCATGCTGGGTCTGGCCTTGTCAGCGAGCTATTACTGGGTCAGCTCTTCTCCCTATCGTATGGGGCGCATCACCGCTTTCATGAACCCCTGGGAAAACCGTTATGGCAGCGGTTTTCAAGCCATTCAATCACAGGTTGCACTCGGCAGCGGTGGATTAACTGGCACCGGTTTGGCAGAGGGAAAACAAATCCTTTTTTTTCTGCCGGAGCCTCATACCGATTTCATCTTTGCCGTGATCGGCGAATCCTTCGGATTGCTCGGCACCACTTTAGTGCTCGGTATTTTTGTGCTTATTTTATGGCGTGGACTAAAAATCGCCCTGAATGTTGCGTCGCCCTTTCATCGTATGCTCGCCATTGGCATGACCTTGCTCATTACCCTGCCTGCCCTTTTGAACATGGGTGTCGTCACAGGTTTACTGCCAACCAAGGGTTTGCCCCTACCATTTTTAAGTTACGGGGGATCTTCTCTTCTAGCCAGCAGTGTGGCAGTGGCTTTTCTTTACAATGTTTCCCGAAATATCAAACAAAAATCACAGCCCGCTTCAATTTGGGAGGGACTCAGGTGAGGATCGTGATCGCCGGAGGCGGCACAGGTGGGCATCTCTATCCGGGCATTGCCCTGGCTGCAACTTTCACAGCGCTGCGAAGCGGCACCAAGGTGCTTTTTGTCGGGACAGCACGAGGCATCGGAGACAACCCCTTACGCAACTCAGGCTATCGTTTTGAGGCAATTTCATCCAAAGGGTTCATCGGCAAAGGATTTGGCGACCGACTTAGCGCTTTGTTTGTGGTGCCAAAAGGACTCATTGAGTCAATGCGGATTTTGAAGCGATTTTCCCCACATGTGGTCATCGGCATCGGAGGTTATTCGGCGGGGCCTGTACTCCTGGCTGCGATTTTACTTCGCATTAAACGGGTTATTTTAGAACCCAATGTCGTGCCCGGTCTCTCCAATCGCCTTGTGGCCCCCTTTTGTCACATGGTCGTAACCGCCTTTGAAGCCTCATCGGCAAGGCTGCGCAGCAAACGAATCAGGCACTTGGGCATCCCCGTCCGACCAGAAATCGGCAAAATAAAATCAACGCGCTCTAAAAAAAACAGAGCAACACTCTTGATTTTAGGCGGGAGCCAGGGCGCACATTCCATCAATCAAACAATGATTGCGGCGCTGCCTTTACTAAAAGCTTTAGATAAAGCCCCCTTCATCATTCATCAAACCGGAAAGCGTGACTTTGAACAGATCCGAGCTGCATACAAAACAGCGCAATACGAAGCCGATGTTTCCCCCTTCATTGAAGATATGGCGACGGCCTATGCCAATGCAGATCTCGTGATCAGTCGTGCCGGTGCAGGAACCCTATCAGAACTCGCCATTGCCGAAAAAGCATCCATCCTTATTCCTTTTCCCCATGCTGGCGGCCATCAAGAAGAAAATGCTTTGTCCTTTGTCAAAGCAGGTGCAGCAACACTCTTGCTAGATGGGGAATTGAGTGGCCCAAAACTTACAGCGCTCATTCAGGACAATCTTTCCAACCCGGATCGGCTCGCAAAAATGGCAACCGCAGCAAAAAAACAAGGCAATAAAAATGCAGCGAAAGACATTGTAAATGCCTGTCTGGCCTTGGCAGAAAAGAAGGTGCTGGAATGATGAGTACCAGCATTAGCAAAACATCCTTTTACAATGATATTCGCCAAATCCTTCGCTCAGCACGTAACAAGGCCTATACGGCGGTCAATACAGCAATGGTAGATGCCTACTGGGCTATTGGTGAACGCATCATAGTGGAGGAACAGCACGGAAAAGACCGTGCGGCATATGGTCAGGAATTGATAAAAAATCTATCTACTCAGCTCAATTCTGAATTTGGCAAAGGGTTTTCAATCGCAAATTTAAAGAATTTCAGGCAGTTTTATATTACTTTTGCTGAGGATGAAAAAAGCTACACACTGTGTAGCCAATTATCCTGGTCACATATCCGTTTGATTATGCGGATAGATAATGAACCGGCGCGCACATATTATCTCACTGAAAGCAAAGTGGAAAACTGGAGTGTTCGTCAACTGCAACGAAATATTAACTCCCATTACTATGAAAGATTGCTTTCTTCGTCATATAAAAACAAGACGCTAAGTCTTGATGCTCTGGCAACATCAGACAATACAACAAGGGATTTTATCAAAGACCCCTATATTTTGGAATTTCTTGATTTATCAGAAGACTCGAAGTTAAAAGAATCCCACTTGGAGCAAGCCATCATCACCAATCTGCAAGCCTTCCTTCTGGAAATGGGCAAAGGCTTTTCCTTTGTCGCTAGGCAATTCAGGATAAGCACCGAGACCAGCCATTTTTATATCGACCTCGTTTTTTATAACTACCTACTGAAATGTTTCGTCATCATTGACCTGAAAACCGGCAAACTCACCCACCAGGATATTGGCCAGATGGATATGTATGTTCGCATGTTTGAGGATCTTAAACGTGGTGAAGGTGATAGTCCCACCATCGGCATTATACTTTGCAACGACAAAGAGGAAACGCTGGTTCAATATTCTGTCTTGAAAGACAGCGAGCAACTCTTTGCCTCCAAATACCGTCTGGTTCTGCCAACCGAGCAGGAACTTAAAGCAGAACTGGAACGGGAAATAAGGATGATCGAGGCGCAGGCTGATGATTGCATTTAGAACCGTCCACCGAACACATTTTTTAACGGGATTTTATGTTTCGTAAAGTACAGCACATTCATTTTGTCGGTATCGGCGGGGCGGGCATGAGTGGGATTGCGGAGATTTTGCTGAATCTCGGTTTTCATGTCAGTGGCTCGGATCAATCGGTGTCGGAACGGACGGAGCGCCTGAATGCCAGCGGGGGCAAAATCTATCTCGGTCATGACAAGCGTTTTATCAAGGGGGCGGAAGTGGTTGTGATTTCTTCGGCCATTCGTTCTGACAATGTTGAAGTCCTGGCGGCAAAAGAGCAGAAGATTCCGGTGATTCCACGAGCTGAAATGCTTGCTGAATTGATGCGACTTCGCTACGGTATTGCCGTGGCAGGTGCCCATGGAAAGACCACAACAACAACCATGATTGCAACGGTACTGGCACAGGGCGGTCTGGATCCGACGGCAGTGATTGGCGGCAAGGTCAACAGTTTCGGAGGCTATGCGCAAAAGGGTGAAGGCGATTTTCTGGTGGCTGAAGCCGATGAAAGTGATGGCTCCTTTTTGAAATTAACACCGACCATCGCGGTGGTGACCGGGCTGGATCATGAGCACCTGGATTATTACAAGACTTTTGAGGCCATTGAATCGACCTTTCTGGATTTTATGAACAAGGTGCCTTTCTACGGGCTTGTCGTGCTTTGCGGGGATGATCCGCTTTTGAGCAATATGATTCACCGAACCGAAAAACGACTGCTGCGCTATG